>NZ_JAQOSO010000002.1 GCF_030068505.1 Roseofilum capinflatum BLCC-M114 | reverse complement strand
AAAAGTTCACTTTTCTTTTAAAGATTGCCCCGGACTTTGAAAACCCCCTGCTTTTCAAGGGGGATTTAGGGGGATCGATGTGTATCTGATCAACTTGAGAAAGGCTATAGTGTCGCAGAACTGAACAGTAGAAAATCGCTACAATAAAAATCTAGGTTTTCCGTTCAACCGCAGTGCCATGACTCTTGTAGACTTAGTATTAGAGGAGATTTAAGCACCCAAGAAACCCTCTTTCTGACCCTGAGCGCCAAAATTAGCTAAAATGTCAACAACCCCTAGAACCCAACTCAAAAATGACTCAAACTATTGATATCACTGGACTCACCCCAGGACAAATCGAGCAAATTTCTCTGATGATAGAAACCTTTAAAACGCGAAATCAACAGCAGAAGCAATTAACCCCAGAAAATTCCTCAGAATCAGACCTAAATTCCTTGTTTTTTGCCAGCGAAATTCTCCAGCCCTTTAATCGGACGATGCTTTATGGCAACAGAAGCTAAACGAATTTATCTGGACACGAATATACTCGCTTATGTTGCTAATCTCAAAGCTCCTCAACATCAAGCCGCCTTAGAAATATTTAGACCTACCGACCGGGAAATTTTGCTTGGTGTTCTCAAATTGAGGCGATCGATCCGAGCAAGTTGATATCTTAACGAAAATCAAGTTCCTTCAGGTTGTCAGATTGCTACAATAAAAGTCTATGTTTTCCGTTCAACCGCAGTGCCATGACTCTCGTAGACTTCCAAGATGAATTTGATATCGTTGTTGTCGGTGCAGGCCATTCCGGGTGTGAAGCAGCCCTCGCCTCGGCCCGCCTTGGATGTCGCACCCTGCTGCTGACGCTGAATTTGGATAAAATTGCCTGGCAACCCTGTAACCCGGCAGTGGGTGGCCCCGCTAAGTCCCAATTGACCCATGAGGTGGATGCATTGGGGGGAGAAATTGGTAAAATGAGCGATCGCACTTATCTCCAGAAGCGCGTCCTCAATGCCTCACGCGGCCCCGCAGTTTGGGCCCTACGCGCTCAAACCGATAAGCGCGAATACGCTGCGGTGATGAAAAACATTGTCGAAACCCAAGAAAACCTGGTCTTGCGCGAAGGCATGGTTACCGACTTGGTACTGGGAAACAATGATGAAATTATTGGCGTAGAAACCTACTTTGGGGTTGCCTTCGGATGTCGTGCCGTCATTCTCACCACCGGAACCTTCCTCGGTGGTAAAATTTGGGTCGGTAAAAAATCCATGGATGCCGGACGAGCCGGAGAATTTGCCGCCGTGGGACTCACGGAAACCCTGAACCGCTTGGGGTTTGAAACTGGACGACTGAAAACCGGAACCCCTGCGCGTGTCGATAAGCGCTCCGTGGACTACGGCAAAATGGAGCGGCAACCGGGAGAAGATGCGGCTGGTTGGTTTAGTTTTGACCCAGAGGTGTGGATTCCACGGGAACAGATGGACTGTCACATTACCCGCACCACCGCCGAAACCCATCAACTCATTCGTGATAATTTGCACCTTTCCCCCGTCTATGGCGGATGGGTGGATGCCAAAGGGCCGCGCTATTGTCCCAGTATTGAGGATAAAATTGTCCGCTTTGCCGATAAGGACTCCCATCAAATCTTTATTGAACCGGAAGGGCGCACCATTCCAGAATTGTATATCCAAGGGTTTTCCACCGGTTTACCGGAAACGTTGCAATTGAGGATGTTACGCTCTTTACCCGGATTGGAAAACTGTGTGATGTTGCGCCCAGCCTATGCGGTGGAATACGACTATTTACCCGCCACCCAATGTTATCCCACCCTGATGACGAAGAAGGTGGAAGGCTTGTTTTGTGCCGGACAAATTAATGGCACAACCGGTTATGAAGAAGCAGCCGCTCAAGGATTAGTAGCCGGAATTAATGCGATGCGTTTAGTGCGCGGTCAAGAGCCGATTATTTTTGCCCGCGAACAAAGTTATCTGGGCACATTAATTGATGATTTGTGTACCAAAGAATTGCGCGAACCCTATCGGATGCTCACCTCTCGTTCTGAATATCGGCTGTTGTTGCGCTCTGATAATGCCGATCGCCGGTTAACCCCTTTAGGTCGAGACATTGGCCTGATTGATGACCGACGCTGGAGCCTTTTCACCCAAAAGCAAGAGAATATTATCGCCGAAAAAGAACGGCTGTATGAAACTCGCGTCAAAGAACACGATCCCATCGGTAAGCAGATTGTCGCCGATACCGGGCAAAAAATCAAGGGGTCGATTACCCTCGCTGATTTGTTGCGCCGTCCCCGTTTTCATTATGCCGATTTAGAGCGCTATGACTTGGGCAATCCAGAGTTAGCCTCGGAGGAAAAACAAGGGGCAGAGATTGAGATTAAATATTCCGGCTATATCCAACGGCAACAAAATCAGATCGACCAAATTCACCGTCATGCCAATCAGAAGTTGCCGGAGACTTTGGATTATTTCCAAATCGAAACTCTGTCGATGGAAGCCAGGGAAAAGTTAGACCAGGTGCGTCCGTTGACGGTGGGTCAAGCCTCTCGAATTGGCGGAGTAAATCCGGCGGATATGAATGCCCTGTTGATTTATTTGGAGGTGCAAAACCGGAGGAAAGTCACCCTTAATAATTAGTAGCTTCGCGGATATAGCTAGTCTCAATGAGTTGTGTAACTGGAAATGCCCTCTCCCTCAATCCCTCTCCCACGGGAGAGGGACTTACAGCAGTTTCCCTTGCTATGAGGTACATTAATGACTGTTTTTAACGATAGCTAAAATGGCTCAAAGTGCTACCGAGTCTGCTGTTTGTTCCCCCCATCCCCCCATCACAGCGCGAAGCGCTGTAACTTATTTAGGTTTGCTATACAGCACCTTGCGCTGTATTATTGGACTTCAATGGTTTCAGTGACATTAATCAGGGTGGTATTGCCCCGTTTAAGTTGATATTCACCGCGCCAAGTGCCGGGGATGAGGGGCCGATCGCGGGTGTTTCTTTTTCCCGCATAGGCTAAAATGATGCGGTTGGGGCGATCGCGAACAGTCTTGTTTTCGGCGATCGTCTGACCCTGGGGATCGACTACCCGCAAGTATTCCTCGTCCCCTTCCAAGACTCCGAACCCATGCACCCAAAACACCAAGGCCTCTCCCTGCAAAGATAACTGCTCTTGGCGAAACTCACCCGACCACACGCGATCGAGATCGGGCACTTCACTGGCAAACCCAGCCCGAATTAACCCCGTGGGTTGATACTCAATCTCCGTACTCCACAGAGAAGTCCCCGAAACATTACAGCCCGGCCCCGCTTCCGGCCCCACAAAGGGATCGACCACATTCCCCTGATAGCGCACCGTTAAATGGACATGGGGAAAGGAAGACTCACCCGAAGACCCCACCATACCTAATACCGTGCCTGTTTTGACCTCCGTTCCCGGTTGGACTGCCACACTTCCCTGGCGTAAATGACAATATTGAGTCTCCCAACCCTGACCATGATCGATGACCATACCATTACCACAATTCATACCTTCAATGGCTTCTAACTCTGCCTGAGAGGTAATCCGCCGATCTTCGACCCCATCCCGTACCCGCAACACCCGACCCGGAGCAGAGGCAAGCACCGGTACACCTTGTTGCATCACCCACTCATCCGGAATCCCAAAATCCGTTCCAGAGTGGCCATCCTCCGTCATCCGACCGCATCCCACATCCACAGCCCCCGGCCCCGGATCGCGGTCTACATAGCGGAGAATATAACAGTCATCCCCTAGAGAACACTGAATGGGTTGGGCGAATTTCGGCCAGGTTTGGGTTTGGGCGTTACTATTGCCGTTTAACAGGCTACAACTGGTAAAGAGGATTACGCCTAGAAGGATCAGCACTATGGTGGGTATACGGTTCAGTTTGGGGAGTTTCATAGATATCAATGAATAATTAACAATGAACAATTAACAATTTTCATGTCGGCGATCGCGGAAACAATGGATCTTGGATTCTGAGGAGTGCGAGCGTCTCGCTCGCTTGCTCTTTATCTTATCTTGATCGCTCTTTACAGCCCCATCTCTAGAGTTTAATTCAAGAGTTGGTTTAGTTGGGTAATAGCATCGATGAGAATGGAGGCAGCGCGATCGCTCTCGGTTTCTGTGGTAAATTTACCGAGGCTGATTCGCAGCGCTCCGTCCATTTCTGGCTCTGGTAGTTGCATGGCTCGCAGGACGTGGGAGGGGGCTGGGGTTCCGGAGGCACAAGCGGCTCCGGTGGAGATGGCGAGTTGGTTACGGATGCGGGCGATGATGGCGCTGTTGGGGATATTCGGGACGGAAATATGGAGATTTCCGGCTAAACGGTGGTTGAGGTCGCCGTTGATGCGGAGGTTGGGGATGTGTTGGGTGAGCAGGGCTTGCAGGCGATCGCGATTTTGGGCGATTTTGGTTTCATCTTGTTCCATTTCCTGCTCCCGTAAGGCACAGGCTTCTCCTAAGCCAACGATACCGGGAGTATTCAGGGTTCCGGGACGGATTTCTCGCTCTTGCGCTCCCCCATGGAGCAGGGAATAGAGGGAATAACGGGGACGGATGACTAATGCACCAATGCCTTTGGGAGCGTAGAGTTTATGACCGGAAATGGCCAGATAGGTCATTCCCCAGTCGGAAAAGTGGATGGGAATTTTACCCACGGCTTGAGAGCCATCACAGAACCAGGGGATGGAGTATTGTTTGACAATTTCACCAATGGTTTCTAGGGGGTAAATGTTGCCGACTTCGTTATTGGCTGCCATCAGGCACAGGAGAGCAGCCCCCTGGGAACAGAGGTGTTCGAGATGGTCTAGGTCAATTCGCGCTTGGCGATCGACTTTGAGCCACTCAATTTCAGCGAGTCCATCGTCTTCTATGGCTTGACAGGTGTCTAAAACGGCTTTGTGTTCCACGGGAGAAACAATGAGACGAGCTGGAGAAAAACCCGTACATTTGGGAAAGTGCCCTTGAATGGCTAGATTGATGCTTTCGGTGGCTCCAGAGGTGAAGATGATATCTTTGGGGGCAGCATGGACGAGGTGAGCGATTTGTTTACGCGCTCTTTTGACGGCTTTTGCAGCTTGGTCACCATAGCTATGATCGATGCTGCTAGGGTTGCCGAAGCTGGTGGTCATGGTTTGGAGGATGCGATCGGTGATCCGGCGATCGACCGGGGTCGTCGCCTGATAATCAAGGTAAATGGCTTGGTCTTTTTGCTTCATTGTCATACACCCATCCCTGGCTAAATCCTTGTAAACTCGCTAAACCGATCAAAGGGTTGATGGTGCGTTCATAAGCATGGCTTAAAATCTCTAAGTTTAATAAATCCTCGCCCTGACTGACTTTGAGTTCAGCAATAAAAGACTCAGTATACTTGAGCCATTTGTCTCTGGGATAGTTCTGGTGAGAGACCGTTAGCCCTAAATGTTGTAATGCAACAAATTCATCAAAATATTCTGGCGCAGGCAAGTGATTAGACTTAGCCGAATTAACCGAGGGCAGGGTCGGAATCAGATTCCAAAGGCGATCGTGAGCAACAAATGACCAAGGCAAATAATGATCTAAAGAAATTTGATTTGGATCTAATCGAGTTTGAGAGTAAATACAGTTAACTTCTTGATTGGTTAAAACCGTTTTCCAGTAATTCTTTTGTTGCGTCAGTGAATCTCGTTGCTGAGGCATAAACAGCTTATTCACCACATTGGGAATATTCGGGTTACGTGCCTGCATATACTTCAACCATTCCCACGAGATCCAGCCTCGAACGATCGCGTAATTATCCTGAATATATTTGACCCAATCCGGATGTAAAACAATGGCATTACAATCTTTTTGTTCTTCAGCATCAAAGCAATATAAAGGATTTTTGAGATTAAACTCTGCTTTCGCTAACTGAATGATTCGGCCATTGACTTCATAATCTTTTACTCCTCTCATCTCTTGCCCGAAAAAAGGCCGGATTAACCGATAGGGAACATAACGACTGATAAAAGCCACAATATCATCTATATTTTGCGCTGCAATCGTTTGACGCAATAACTGTTTATCCGTATCGGTAAATCGTAAAATTGGATCGGTAATCTCCAATTCAAGAGCATCTAATTTATTGGCGATCTGATCTTGTGTCCCAAACGAAAGCTTAAAGTATTGATGAGCGTACCAGGCATTCGCCAACATCTCAATTACCAGTTCTCGAAAGCTAACTGATTCTGTCGGATCAAAATCCCGTCTTTTGAGGATATCCAGGATCGACAAAAACCATAAATACTTATAAGAATTGGTAGTTGAGTTGAATAACCCCGATAGTGCGGCGATATTGAGTTGACTAGAATCCGGTAATTGATACATAAAGTGAATTAATTCTAACTGAGAGTGACTGAAATCAGGACTAAAAAGTTTTTCATTTTTATTTGATCCAATTTGGAGATCACCCCATTTTTCTTAATTATGGCTTGATCTTGGGTTCTAGATTTTTCAAAACCCTCAGCACTTCATACAATTCATTCCGTAAAGGCAACAGGGAAAAACTGCGAGAAATATCATATTGTCGCATTCCTTGACCACTGAGCTTGAGGAAAAAGAATTCTCGACCATTGGTTACCATTGCAAATACCGGTTTCCCTGGATCGGGATTTGCCATCATATAGGCAAGAGTTTGAGGAATTGCTGTATCGAGATTCAGTTGGCTACTTTTCGATTCTAATACTGCGATCCAGATTCCTTGGGAGATCACTAAAAAGTCAATTCTACCGCGTAAGACTTCCTCAGCCCCTTCACTCACAGCCACGGATGTATTGACTTCAACAGGAACTTCTGCTTGCATTTGAAACGGCGGATCGTAAAATCCTGCCAATTCTAACAAGGGAGATAAAACGACTAAATTCACTAATCCTTCAGCCAGATTTCCCTGAGCGCCATGATAACGATATCTAGCTTTAATGCGATCGAGTTCTGCTTTTTCTGTCTCGGTTAACTGGGGTAAGTCAACCTGCCATTCTGTAAAAAAATCAGGATCTACTGTCTGCACTAAGTTAAAGTGCTGCTCCCCTTCGACTTCGCTCAGGGCAGGGTCTGGGGGATGAGGGGCAATCGTTATATCACTCATGTAGGTTTGCTATAGGACTTGATCGGGTTTATCTTTAGGTTTACGCTTTTTTCGTTTTCTTTGTGGTTTAATGTTACTCTCTGTAACAGTTTCACCGAACACCTGTTCGCTCAGTTTAGCAATAAAGGCTCTCTGGAGTTTGGGATTATCCTTCAATTCTTCTAACTCTAGGGTTTTTTGCACTAAAGCTTGTAGTTGCTGATTGGGTTCGCGATCGAGCCAAACTACCTGATGAACTTCTCGACCATCGGACTCAGTGACGGTGATGCGCTTGGCTGTAAACTCTGAACTCTGAGCGTCCACATCTTTTTGCAGGCTCTCCAGATTCTTGAACCGGCGCACTAAATCGCTTAAGGTCATCTCAAACTGGGTTACATCTCCATCCGTGAGCGATCGCGGCGGTTTGTCGGCTATAATCATTACCACGCTCTCCAACCACTGCTGATCCGACTTCTGCTCATCCACCGCCGCGAGAAGAAACCGCTTCAAAGACGACTCCACACAGCGCCCGATTAAAACACGGGCACGAGTGGCTAAATCATCCCGCACCTTATCCTCATCCCGGACACCAAATCCCTCATGGAGCCGTTGCCGAAACTCACTCAATAGGCGATCATAGGCGGTTTGAATTTCGTGCAAAGCTTGCACCAACTTCTGGCGATAAACCTTCGCCGTGGCCAGGTCTTGATCCAGTTCATCCGTAAACGTAATTGGGGATAAACCGCAGGCTTTTGGCAAAGAATTAAACAATAAATCGTCAGGTTCCTGGGCCTCTTGCAACGCCTGTAACACCTGCCGCGCTCCTGCACTTAAACGCCCCGTCGATCGCGTATATTTCGGTAACTGAGCCACAAAACTCAACAAGGGTTTAGCCACCGCCAACAGGGACGCATTACGCAAAGATTGATTCGCCTGGAGTTGGGGAGAACTAAAAATCGATTGTAACTCTTTGAAGACCTGCGATCGCAACCCGACAATCTGAAAATACTTCACCCCAAAGCGGCCAGGATTTTTCAGCAACAATTCAAAATGCTCCACACCCAACATCGGGATAAACGTCCCATCCCGATAAATGCCCACATCATCACTGTGATACAACAAAACCGCCGCCAACAACACCGGAATCACCCCTTGCTTAATCCCAAAGGGAGGATGTTGTAATTCTTGCCCCAGTAAATCCAGAGATTTTTGAGACTCGTGAGCCGAAAAACAAAACTCTTCAATGGCTCTCCAGAGGGTATACACTCCCGACTCCTGATCCGGGGGATAAAAATCCCATACTCCGTCCTCTTGCCGATGAATCCCTGTAGTTTCCAACACCGAATAATAAATCGCCACTTCCGGCCCATATCCCGTGAACCCTAACCGCTCTTGGGAGGACTTTTCAATCATGGCCGAAATTAAAACTCTCCGCGCTTTCACCCCTTGACCGGTTAATTGCCGACGATTAATTAACTCATTGTCGAGCTTCAGTCCTCGATGGTAGATGCGATCGCACAAATCAGATAATTTAGACTGAAACTGTCGGTCTCGGCCAATGCTCACCCATTCTCCAGCAACCCAGCACTCTTGATTCCCCAACCAAGCAAGAGACTTAGCAAAGCTTTCATCTAACAACCGTTTCGCCTCAATGCGGCGGTGTTTGACCTCCCGTCGCGCCACCCCATCATTTTGCAATTCCGGAGCCTGTTTAACCCTCTCCAGCGCCCTAAATTCTCGCCCCCGCATCCCCAGCTCGTCTAACTGATGCACCTTCACCACCACTAAGGGTTTATTCTGGGCAACTTTATCCGGGATAACCGGGGGAAATTCAGGCCCTAACCAATAGAGAATCAAGCCATCATAACTGTCTAGGGTGCAACTCAACTCCTGTAAATTCGTGGACTGATCCCCATATTGGCGCTCAAAATAGCGCAGGGTTCCCGTTTTGGTATAGTGACGTTGAGCCACCAGAGGTTTTAAGGGGTAAACTTGACTGAGCAGCTCCAGTAAAGAAGAGCGGTCTTTTTCTATTTCATCATCGATCGCCACTTCCACATTAAAATCAGAGCCTTCCCAAATCCGCAATTCCTCCACCTGTCTGCGGTAGGTAATCAACCCTTGCTTCTGTAACTTGGCGATCGCCGTTTGCCACTGCTCTCGATCCTCCCTAGGGCGATCGCATAAAGCCAGAGCTACGAGATCTCGACTCGCCCGCAAGCCTCCCGTCGAAGTGACCAAATTAAAAATACCAATGGTTTTCAGCAGTTTTAGCGTGTCTGGAGAGCGGTCTTGTGCATCCTGAATTAAACCTTGAATTTCCACCCAACGCTGTAAATTAAACCGCGAGGTTAACCCAGTCACATTTTCCACAAAATAATCATAGAGTTGATACAGTTTCAGCGTCGGAAAGCGATCGCTTGACCGGTCAAATTCTGTAGTCTCTAAAAACCTCTGAAACCCATAGGGTTCATCACTGGTTAAAAACGTAAATAAAGAGCGGTCATTCTGAGCATAGCGGGTACAGAGCAAGGGCAACACCAGAGCGGTTAAGGGATGCAAAGGATAGGTTTTTTCGATTAATCCCGCTTTAATGTCCTCCTCTGACAACACCCCAGCCAAAACTGAACACCATTCCTCTGCCCACTGATGAACACCGCAGGATATTGGCTCGGCCTCACGAGTATCAATTGCCTGACCGATCAACCGCGTTATTTGACTAGGGGAGTCGGTAAAGGGAATATCTTCAAAGCGCCCTTGAATTTTAATCCATTCGTTCTGCTCACTGCTGCTCAGGCGATCGCCATAACCAGCAAAGGATTGATGGAGCAACCCTAATAAATAGACCTGTTGCTCAGGATCAGACCGAAGCTCGGCAATTTGTTGCAACAAATATAAATCGCTCACCCCCTTGTTCGTGCTGGCAAACTCTAGATTTTTGCCCAGTTCATCCAGAACCAATAAAATCGGGGTATTCGCTTCACGAGCCACTGTTTGCAGCGCTTGCACAAGTTGGCGATCGCTTATTTCACACTTGCCCTCATCGGCGGCAAATTGCCAATCATTCAACTGCATCAAAATCTCCGGTTTTCGCCTCTTCCCTTGCCAAAACCGTTCCGCTCCTAAAGCCAAACCACGGGCGATCGTCCAACTCAGGGGTTCACTGCGTCCTGTGGCAACTGCAATCACAAAACCGCGATCGGGCAATTGGGCGATCGCCTCCATCACTGGCGAATTCTCCCCAAACGCCTCCTGTGCAATGGCGATCGCTTCTGCTTGAATTGCACTCTCTTTCGGGTGGCATAACCCAGCCACATAGTGAGCAAACGCCGATTTTCCCGACCCATAAACCCCCGTTAACGTCCAAGATTGATGAGAGCCTTCCGCCGTTAGAGCCAAGGCAATTCGCTCCAAAGTAGACGCAGAACGCTCCGTAAAAATATAGCCTTGAATTGCCTCTGCTTTTTCAATATCTCGCTCCAAACTTACCGAGCGATAATAACGCCGATAGACCTGAAAATAATCGGATAAAACAGTCTGACTCATGGGTTCTCCCTTACCGAGCATCATAATAAGTTTGAAGGATGCTAAAAGCTAGGCTTTGTGGTTCATCATCAAACGCCAATTGTAACTTACCTGCCACATCCGTAATCTGAATCTTCTTAAACTGACGGCTCACCTGTTCAATCGCCCTACAAATCACGCTCTCAGTCAGCTTAAAAACCAAACCCGGACTACCCACATCATAGAGCAGATTAGCCAGAGCAATAGTACGCGCCGAAGACTCTTTTTGCGCCGCATAATCAAGACAAGCATAAACAATTATAGCCTCTGGTAAACTGGGTTTATAGCCAATCCGAAACGTATAATATTTAGACTCTCCCACCCGATGAATCAAGCCTAATTCCGCAAACGGACAATCGAGAGAGTCTTCCCCCTGGAAAGATCGAGAAGGCTGTTCTACATACATTCTTAACAAACAACTCACATCTTTACGCAGGGAAGAGTCCGCAATTTTAGAACTCTGGCGATCGCGATAGTCAACCAGATAATTAAACAAGTTTTCTGGGCTAAATTCAACCATACGAAATCCATTAAAAATCGCTTCCCAAGCTGTTCCTGAGCAAGGAGCTTTCAAGAACTGCCAATGCAAAAGCCACAAAGAAGCCGGATCTTCGAGGTAGGTATCCCAACCCTTTTCTGCCAAAAGCTGTTCACCAAACCCTGTGGGTTGATCGTTTGCTAAAATCTTAAACGCACCACACCAATAGCGAATTGAGCGTACCATGTTTTTGCCCACACCCAACCGAATGGTGGCATCCTCTGCCAGAAACACCTTATCATCTTCTTGGGCACAATCAAAACCTTTTTTGAGCCAACCAAAGCGAGGATGAAAGGTCTCATGACGCGCGAAAATCATGGGGGAATTCGGAGGATTAGTCGAGCCAATTTTGGGAAAGTTTTCTATAGCTAATTGATTCAAGACAGTTTGCGATCGCTTCTTGAACAACTTTCCCATTTTACTATGATTTTATAATCAATGCTGAAGTAGAGCGGCCCCAACCTCTGTATATTTATGTAAAGAAATAAAACAATTTTATTAAAAATCAGACTTTTAAATTTAAGTAAGTTACGATCCTGAATGTGAATCTATTATACTCACAGTCCTGACGTTATGACCCAATCTGCACTCCAGAAGGCTTGGTTATCCCTTCCCCAAAATGCTCAAGAATCGATTGTTAACCATAACTTCATGCCCGTTTTATTAGATGCCCTAGGGTTTGGCAATCATGAGTATTATCCCGAATATCCGACGGGTAGGGGCAATGATAAGGTTGATTTTGCTGCTCGTAAGAATAAAAACAATCAGAGTTTTTTAGACAAGCCTCAAGACCCTTTTTTACTGATTGAAATTAAAGGCAGAGAGGTTAACTTTAACCAGTCTACCCGATATCAGGCAACGGTGAATCAACTTAAGCGTTATCTTTCTCCGGATGCCATTAACTGTAAATCCGTGCGCTGGGGAATCATTACCAATGGAGACGCGATTCAACTCTTTCGCAAGCATGGAAAAGTGGTTTTTCCGGTTACCCAACTTACGTCCTTAAATGCCGAAAATATCGATCAAAAAGTAGCGGATCTTAAACAACACCTGAAACAGACAGCCAGGGCGCTATTTGTGGTTTGTTATAATAATAAAGGTGGAGTGGGGAAAACCACCACAACTATCAATGTTGCTGCTGCATTGAGTTTATGTAAACAAAAGGTTTTGGTAATTGACTTTGATCCCAACCAAAGAGATTTAACCCATACCTTAGAGATTGAGCCAGCATCGAATCAATTATATCAATGTTTACAGGATTATCGAAACTATAATATCAAAGATGCGATCGCTCAATATCGATACAAATTCAAATCAGGGAAAGAGTACGGATTTGATGTTATTCCTGCTGATGAAGCCTTTCTACGCTTGAAAGAACAGGAGTTAACGGCAAAAGTGACTAGGGGGAGATTAAGACAAGTGCTGCAAACCCTGCGGAATGAGTATGATTATATTTTTATCGATTCTCCTCCCAATTGGCAACTGTTTAGCCAAGAGGCAGTGATGGCGGCTGATGTAGTATTAATTCCGACGAAACATAATAATTTAGCTTCTTTAGAAAATGCGGCTTTAGCCATCTCTCAATTTTTGCCAGAGGTGGGCAGTCGCAGGCGAGATATTTTATCTCCGGATGCGGATAACCCCACGGCTTTACCGATATTCTATAATGGGGAAGCGATGACGGATGCCCAACAAAGACAGGCTCAGAGTGCGATCGTTAAAATCATTGATACTTATAAAAAAAAGATGAGTTTAAATTTGTATCCTTATTTTTTTCCAAAATATACCAAAGGAAATAAAAATCTGGATGTGTTTACGCTCAAGAATTATGCTAATATTTCCAATGCAGTATTTAAACGTAAACCGGCCACCTATCTCTATAAGGACATCTTTGCCTCCTATAAGGAATTAATTCAGGAGTATTTTATCTAATGAAACAGGAAATTGGCGCTCTCATCTATCTCTATTTAGAGGAAATTGAGCCGGGAGAACCGGTAAAGATCCATGAGTTTTTGATTAAGGAAACGGCTAAGGCAGTCAGTCGAGCAGGCGATCGCAACTGGCTCCCCATCATCGTCAAACAAATGGGTCAAGATCGCTACCAAGTGATCGGTAATATGTTCGCCTATGCCGTGGCTGAAGAAGCGGGCTTAGAAAAAGTCTGGTGTATCATTGCTGACGATTCAGAAGCGACTCAAACCGCCTGCGAGTTACTTTCGCAAGAGCGCTTACCGAAAATTGACTTAGCCACGGCAACGGTTGACGACATTCACCGGGGGTTAGATTACTTAATCCATCGTGCCGTTAATCCCTTAAAGGGGGTAAAATTGCCAGTTGCTACCAGTCGCATTTTTGAAGCGCCGCGCCCAACCTGGAAACCGAGTTTAATGGACGTAACTCAACTCAAGTGTGGCATCACCAAAGGGGCAAAGCTGAATGCGTTTAAGGAGGTTTTTTATTTGTCTGCTCAAGCCAGTAGCACCATGCAGGAACCGCAGGAGGAGATACAGCCGACGGATCTCAACAGTTTAACCGTTTCCCAGTTGAAGAAAATTGCTAAAGAACGGGGATTATCGGGCTATTCTAAGCTGAAGAAAGGAGAGTTAATTGATTGGTTACGTTAAACGCCGAGTGAAGGCGATCGCCATTCCCCAGCCTACAGCCAGCAGTTGTTGCAGCACATAGCCAGGGGTGAGCGGGTTAACCTGGAGATTTAACGAGCCAATACCGTAGGAAAACTGCTGCAAGAACCACCAAAACAGATAAAAAGCGGCTGGGAGTTGAATGGGGATAAACACAATGATCAGGGGAAGCAGGGTTTCAATTTTAGCTTTAGGAAACCGGATTACATACGCGCCGAGGAGAGCGGCGATCGCCCCATTTGCACCAATGATCGGTAACCCAACATCCGGATCGAGGAAAACTCGGATTAAACCCATGAGGAAGCCACTGAGCAAATAAAACCCCAGAAATCTCCATCGCCCCATTTCATTTTCGAGCCGTCTTCCAAACACGAATAAGAAGATTAAATTACCCAAAATTTGGGCATAGCTACCATGGATAAATATCGCTGGTAAAATTGAAAAACATCGCCAGAGAAACACTACCCATACCGCCGGATTATCGCTAACAATCACTTCTTGCCCCAATCCAGTAATCTCTCTGGGAATCATCCCCCAATATCCCACCCAATCGGACAATTCTCCAGCGAAATCTAAGTGAATTTCTGCTAGAAAAATTATTAACATTAACCCGATTAAACCATAACAGATCGGTGATGGGCGAGAGATGACTTGGGTATCGCGGATGGGAATCATGACAGCAGGGGGCAGGCAGCAGAGTATTCCCAATCTTAACAAAATCTTCGTGCGATCGTAAAATTTTTATTATCCCTTTCCCAAGCACAAATCTTGAGGTAAAGTTGAGTCTCTTGAAAATAAGCCTCTTCATAAGCCAACCGTAAGCAAATCTCCAAGCGATCGGCTTTTACCTCCGTCGGCTTTTGATTACCAATCGCTTTGCATAAGGCTAAGGAAAGAATGTCCACTAAGTGATGTCCACAGCAGACTTGCCAAGGATCATGATCGTCACTTTTCTGTTGATTCAGACGCTCCTGTAACTCTGAAACTTTTAGTGAATACAATTTCGACTTATTAATCACTTCTTGAATGAATGTTTGTGGATTAATATCCAAGGTTTTATCGTTAATAAATTTACTATACTGAATTCCTTCAAATTTAAGATTTAATCCATCTATTTGAGAAATCCATAGGAGATATCCCAGAACCATACCAGCCTCTCGTAAAGCCATCCTCACAGATTTACCCAATTTTTGAAACTGTTCCACTTTCTGTTCTGAACCTAATTCAGCAATCACTTTATCTAGAGCCGGAGATTCAAGCAGCATCGTCTCTAAATCATGGGTATCAGTACGCAACAGATTCGGACTAGAGGTTTCAATATTTTCTAGGCAATCAAAATCGGCATCCACAATCGCTAAAACACCTGCAAAATTGTCATTTTCTAAAAATTCTAAAACTTTTATCACTCGTTGTTTACTAGAAGGCTTACCTGAAAGAATTTCGATTTTACAGTTGTCATCAGTAAAGCGTTGATAAAATTTTTTATCCGATCCTCCTTCAACCAATAAAAAAGCACCCGTAAACGTTTGTCGTTTAAGCCGAATCGCATTAGCATCACGATCGGGAGTTAGTTGATCTCTCATGATTTTGGTCTTTTCAGTTCTACCGTCCAATCCCAATGATCTTGGATAATATCGGGTGAGTGAGTTGCCATAAGAATATCTATATCTGCCAGCTTAATAATGTCTTGCAAGTCCTGTAAAAACTCGGATTGCCATCCCACATGCAGAGAAAGTTCTGGTTCATCAATTAACACCAAAGAATTAGGTTTAACTTTGAATAATAGCTCATACAGTAAAACCAATTCATGTTGTTCACCAGAGGACAATTCCGCGAGTTCTAAATGTTGTCCATTGTACTCATCAGATAAGGGATGATCGGATACGCTAACCACAAATCCATTCTTTTGATTAAACTCTATTTTTTTATAAGAATATTGAAATTTATGATTAATGACTTTCCTGAGCAGTTCTATCTTATTGGCAATTTCTTGAAAAACGCCTAGCTTTCTCTTCACATCTTCAATATAAACTGATAAAACACTTTGAGTGCTTTCATCTATCTCTTTGAAAGCGATCTGAATTTCAATATTTTCACCCCTATCGAGTAATCCCAAACCTATTAAATGCGAGCGATATTTTTCTAGTCTATCCAATTGATCTTGTAGCTCCTCTTTAGTAAATTTAGGTTCACTTTCCTTTTTAACTAATCTGGCTGGAAATGTTCTGTCTAAAGATTGTGATACTCTACCATATTCACTCCGCGCATGTTGAATTGAACTTGCTAAATTTTCAGAATATTGTACAATGGTCGCTTCCATCCCAAATTCTTGATTCATTTTTTTAGAATTATTATAAGAATAAAATGATGATAATCGCTGAGATTTGACTAATTTTACAGGAATATTTTCTTGGATTTTTTCTAACCACTCTGGATTTTTGATATCCTTCAAAAAACCTTCAGGTATTCTATATTTTGCAAACCGATAAATAATTTCTTCAAGCGACAGAATATCATTAGTTGGGGTATATAGCCATTCGTTTCTACTGATTCTCTTAATTTCTGGCAGAAAATCTTCTAAGATATCACCAGGCATTTCAAGGTTAGATTTTATGGATTTTGGATAAAATTGCTCTTCACTTAAAGAAGAAAAAATGCAAAGTGTAGAGTCAGGGTGATGATCGATATCTTTTTTTGAGACTTCGAGGGTATTTCCATCATCGAAAGCGAGCTTAAAAGTGCTAAAAGGGATACTGTTCAAAACAGAATATTTGGCATTAAATAATCCATCTATTAAGCGGAGAATTGAAGTTTTACCAAAGCCATTGGGGCCGTGAATGATGGTGATGCGATCGTCCTGATTGAGAGGGATGACATGATCGAAGACACCAAATAAGCCAGTAATAGAAATTTGTTGGATTTTCATGGTTGATTCCATAGTTTTTTAAATTATACTATTAAAGTTACTCCCACTGTTGTAAGTCTTGGAACCAGGCTTGAATTTGGTCGCGGCGGGTTTCAAAGGTGGCGGCGATCCAGATGAGGGCAATTCCGACTCCTAGGGCGACTAACCATTTGGAGAAGGGATAATCAAAAATGAGGATGCCTAATTGATAGAAAATGTTGAGTAAAAAGGTGAGGGTTCCGACATAGAGAAAGGCGCGAGTTTTGAGGGAGAGTCCGGTGAAAATAGTGAGTAAACTTAGGCTTCCGGTGAGTGTGCCGATCCATTGTTGGGCAGTGAAGGAGATTAAGCTGATGATGACAGAAATTAGGGTGCGGAGGTTGTGGCGAAGTTTGCGGTTTTGGGGAGATTTGAGGAAGGGGTCAACTTGGATGATGTAGAGGAGGGAAAGGCTGAGGGTGAGGCTATACCAGAAGATTTCGGTGATGGGAACTTGGAGAAAATATCGCCAGATGATCCAGTTGAGGACGGCTACGGTGAGGTAGGTAAAGCGGATTTGTTTGGTGGCGATCGCCAATCCGATATAATAAGCGGCAATCACTACGAGACTGGCTTGATTCAAAATAGCGGGATTTTCCAACATGGCATACAAGGGAATCACAATGCCGGCCAGTTGCCAAGGGCGTTTTGGCCAGCCCCAGGTTTGCCAAGGGAGGAAGTAGAGAAAGTAGGCAAATAGGGTGGCAATGGCTCCTTTCCAAGCCACTAAGGGGCCGCCTAAGAGTTGGGCGACGGGGGTATTGAGCCAGTAGATTCGCATTCCTAGGGCTTCTAAAAAGCCGAGATAGACCCATAATTCTTGGGGTTTGACCTTTCCTATGGGAGGTGTGCCCTCTCCCCCAACCCCCTCTCCCACGGGAGGTGTGCCCTCTCCCCCAACCCCCTCTCCCACGGGAGAGGGGGCTATATGACTACGACCTTGATTGATGGCGTAGAGAACTAGGGTTGCACCGGTGGCAAATCCTAGGGTCATTCCTTTTTGAATGGGGTTAAAGGTGGCGATGATGAGGAGGAGGCTAGAGGCGAGCCAATGGAGATGACAAAGGGAGCGAAATTCTCTAGGGGTTAGATGGAAATAGGGGCGTAAAAATTTCCCTAATAGGCGATAGGCGTAGAGGATGCCACTGCCTAGGGTTGCCATGAGAATGAGTCCATCGCCGGTTGCTCCTGGGGGTTGCAAGGAGAGTTGATAAAAGAGGAGTTCATAGGCGCAAGCGGTGATTCCAGCGAGGGCAAGATAAATGAGGGGTTTGAATTTCGGCGATCGCTTGCCGATGCCGAGGATAATAAGAGCTAGGGCTAGGGTGGTGACTCCTGTCCAACTGGAAACGGTTCCCCAACGGAACAGCGCCCCCAATATGCCATAGGTTAGCGGGATAATGTGCCAAGCTGCACGAAGATTTTGGGATGCATTGGGCTGTTTTGAACTCCACCAGTCGCCGAATAATTGAGCGCCTAAGCCCAAAATGAGGTTGACTACGGCAAGGTTAATGATGGGTGATTCAAAACTTCCCAAGGTTTCCACGGCTAACAGTTCAATTGTCCAGCCGATCGCCAATAATTTCCAGTTGCTGATTGTAGGGGCGGGTTCACCAGTTTTTTGGCTATTTTCCCAAAATCTGGATAAACCCGCCCTTACGGAATGATCGGGGTTTTGGGTTTGACTATCTGGGGCAGGTTCACCCGTTGTCTGCCTATGTTGCCAAAATCTGGATAAACCCACCCCTACAGAATAACGGGGGCGTTTGGTTTGGCTGTAGAGAAGGGCGATAAAGAGCAGAATTAAGCTAATAAAAACACTGGTTTGGGGGAGGAGATCGTTGGTGTAAACGAGAACGGAATGGAGGGTGAGGAGGGTTAAGCAAAAGAGACAGAGGGCGATCGCCCATCCATGGAAACTTTTACGATAGAGTCGAGTTAACTGCCGTTGCCATGCCTGTTTACCCAAGCGCAGATTTTTGGCTCCTATCCATAATCCTAGAACATTGACTGCACCGACAATCCACCAAGCAGTTGAGGGAATATCAACCCAGTCAGAGAGGATGACGCGCTCGGTGACTAAGCCTAAGCCAACAGTCATGGCAGTCAGGTAAATTTTAGGAGAATAGCGACTATGAGCGATGAAAATCAGGGTGGCAACCAGTAAACTTAAACCCCTGAAATCGAATACTTGCATCGTCGGTAAGACTGCCACCATCACAGCCGCGCTACTCCATCCGATGGCGGCGGGTTGAGGGGTGGGATACCAACTGCGATAGGCGGTTGCCCCACTGAGGAGCATACTGGTACTGATGGAGAGCGTGTTGGGACTGAGTAAATCTTGACTTACCCAAGTTCCTTGAAGGGTGAGAACTGTTCCGCAGAGGGCGATCGCCCAAATATCGAGTGCTTGAGTGTAATGGGGAATACTTTTGGATAAAGTATAATGACGGACTCCCCATAATCCAGAAACGGCGATCGCCCCCAGCATCAACCACAGGGTACTGACGAGGGGAGGCATTCCGGGAACCCAATCCCACAAAGCTAACCCTAGGGTACTTAAGGCGCAACCGATGGTAATTCCAGCAGTGGCAACATTAGCCAGTTTACGGGTATTGAATACCATAATGAGAGTCGCAACAGCCAGCCCCAAAACGCGCCATCCTGGAGTTTCAAACACCAAGGTTTGAGCTAAACAGAGCATCACTAGACTTGATTTAGGCGTGAGATCGAGTCTGTGGGAATGGGGCGAATAGCTAATCAGGGTAAGGGTTGCAGGCAGGGCGAACCCAGTGAGATGAGCAAGAGTAAAGTAATACTCTTTGAGAGTAGAGAACAGCAGCAAATAGGCGATCGCCCCTAATCCGAATCCCATCAACCAAGCGCTTTGTTGCCAAATCTTTTCATAGTTATTCGCTTCTGGAGAACGACGCAGATCCGAAAACCACCATTCTATAACCGTAATTGCCAGCAAAATCAGCGCCCAAGTATTTAAGCTTAAGTCAGAATTCACATAATAAATCAGGCTTAAAAGTAGCCCCAATCCAGTGCAATGATTGAGATAAACAAGCAAGTGAAACGAATGCAAAATTTGCAGATCGTATCGCCGCTTAGTTACCCAAATCAGCAGAAACACCACATTAGTTAAACAGAAAATCCGTAAAATCACATTAGGAAAACTGAAGATCAGCAAGCTAATGCCTAACCCCAGAGCGACAAACTCGGAAAAATGGGCGAGTTTAGCTTGTTCCCGTCGATAGCAGCGATCGCCCGTGTTAACGATCCAGATGAGGTAAGGCAGTCCGATCGCACTAATCAGAGCGATCGGAAAATCTTGCGCTTGGGTAATTTCTATTGCTGTGGCAAGAATCCGTAATTGTAATATCTGGGGAATAAAGCTCCACACCAGCAGAGACATCTCAATCCCAATCAACCAAAAGATCGCCAGATCCCGCCGATGTTGCCAGCGAGAAATAAATTTTTGGTATATTTTTATAGCAATAAAACTAATGATTACGCCTTGCCAAGGAAAGCTCACCCAGATAGAAACTAACCAAGCAAAAAACAGGAGACTTAAGCCCAGTCTATTAATCGATTGATGGTAGTGAGAACGACGGGTAAAAGAGAGCCAAATCGTAAAAGTTCCGCAGAGAGCGATCGCTAATCCTAAATGGGGTAAAATAACCCCTTGCACAAAGATCGCCCGAAAGATGAGAATACTTATCGCATAAAGGCTTAAGCGGCTCAGTTGCAGCGTTTGTTTTAACGAATGTTCCGGATATTGAAATTGATTGACATAGAATCCTAAGCTGCCAACTATTGCCAAATAAACCGAAAAAATTGGGAAATTTGGGATACCCCAACCCCAATGGAGAAAGCTGGAAAAGCAGTAAATCAGAAAGGGGAAAGAAACCCGGCTTTCACTCTGCCATAGGGAGCCAGCAATAACAGTTAAATACACCGCCGATCCGAGACTTGCCAACCCATTAACAGGATTACTCCATAAGCCAAAGTCATCCATCGCCCAAAAATTGACCGGAATTAAGAGCAACGTCACCAATTTTAGGGCTTGTGACGTTAACCTTAAATTCTCTTTCTGGCTGGCTAAACGACTCATCAGCCAAAATAAAGAGGTATATCCTAACAGCACCCCATATTGGACAATAGCAGGAAAATTTTCCCATTGACTCGCGGCAAATACGCCAGACGAGAGAACGACAAGAAACAAACCTAAGAATAATAACCAGCGCACGCTTAATTCGGCTTTCAAAGACTCTAAGCGTTGTCCGATCCAACTGGGTTTAGTTGTAAGTTTAGGCTCAGGAACACTCGGTTCAGGTGTTAAAACCGGCGCTGATGGCATCGGGGGTTGCTCTGCAACGGGTGGCGCAATCACCTGGGGTTCTGGAATGGCACAACAGAGATGAGTTCGAGCAATTTGTTTTACCTGTAACTCATCAATTAAGCCTAAACGTAAGCCAATTTCTAACCCTTCTAAGAAATTGGCATGACGGGTATCAACTTTCAAGCAAAGATAGACCGAATCCTCGGTTAAAATTCCCAAATCTTGCCAAACCTTCAACCCTTCCAGTACAGAAGTAATCGGTAAGGCTGGATCTAGCTCAATTTCAGCGATCGACTCAGAAATAGGAGCCATGGTGTTATGTGCAGTTAGGATAGCACCAATCTTAACATTTTATGTCCTGCTTAAAAGAGGGTAAAGCGCTGTAGGCTAAAAGTAGCTACACTAAACGCCGTACTGTTTCTAATAATAACTCTTGACTAAATCCTCCCTTCGTTAAATAGGCACTTGCTCCGGCTTCTGCACCTCGATGTTTATCTTCATCAGAAGCCAAAGAGGTGACTAAAATAATTGGCAGATCTTCATATTCCTTATGCTCCCGAATTTTTGCGGTTAAGGATAACCCATCTAAGTTGGGCATTTGCACATCAGAAATCACACCATCAAAATGACGAGTTTTCAACTTATTATAGGCATCCAAGCCATCTACAGCCGTCACCACCTCATAACCTGCACTTTCCAAAATTCGTTTTTCTTGAGTCCGGGTGGCGATCGAATCTTCTGCTAATAACAAAACGGCTTGTTTTACATTTTCCTCTGGCGTTTTGATCGTCTCAGATGACTCGATTTTTCGTTGGATATTTTTCTTTTGGACTGACTTGACTAAATCTTGAGGATTTAAGACCATACAGACTTCGCCTGTTCCTAAAATGGTTGCCCCGGATACATTTCGCACCCGTTGCAACAGGCGACTTTGGGGTTTAAGGATAATATCCTGTTGATCGAGCAATTCATCTACAATTACCCCTAACAATTCTGGCCCTACTTGCAGGATAATACAGGGCAAAAGTTCTAGGGTTTTAGTTTTTGCAGATTCATCTTCAGATTGAAAAGGAGAGGATAATTCTAAAATGTCTTCCAGCCGGGCAATGGAAATGGGTTCCTGATCCATGGCATAAGTATCTCGACCCTCGATCGCAAAAATTTGATGTTCTGGAATGAGTAAAGTGGTCTTCACAAATTCTACTGGAATGGCATAGGTCGCACCCTGGACGGACACCAACAAGACGGAAGCGGTGGCTAAACTGGTACTCAGTTGAATGGTAAATTTACAGCCTTTACCGGGAGTGGATTCAACATGGATACTTCCCTTCAAATGCTCTACATTGGTGCGTACCACATCTAACCCAACACCGCGCCCAGAAACTTCAGTAACTAACTTACGAGTGGAAAATCCAGGGGCAAAAATGAGGGATTGAATTTGTGATTCGGTCATGGCTTCGAGTTCTTCGGGTCGTCGCAGCCCCTTGTTTTTGGCTGTACGTTTAATGTTGTCTATGTTTAAGCCTTGACCGTTATCCTCAAGTTCAATAATGATACTATTGCCAATTTGAGACCCTTTCAGATGAATGGTTGCTTGAGGGGGTTTGCCTTGGGCGATGCGTTCGGCTGGGGTTTCAATGCCATGATCGATGCTATTGCGGATCATGTGCATTAAGGGGTCTTTCATTTCTTCTAAGATGCGTTTATCGGCTTTGGTTTCTGCTCCTTCTAGGATTAAGTTGACTTGTTTTCCTTGTTGTTTCGCTAAATCTCGCACTAAGCGCCCAAAGAGGTTAAAAATGGTGGATAAGGGTAATAGGCGTAGGGTGCGAATGCCAGAATCGAGTTGATTGGCGATCGCCTCTAAACGAGCGACATCTTCGGAAGCTCGCGATCGCAACTGATTTAACAGTTTCCCCATCTCTTGTAAATACTCTTCATGGCGTTGTTTGAGCGCTTGCAACTTATCAACACTCTGCTCAAAACTAAGATTGCCATAGGTTTGCCGGTTCCACTCTTCCCACAACGAGACCATATCGTTCATCGTACTAATATGGTGAGCCATGCGGATTTTACTGACGGTTAACTCTCCGGTTTGCGTCATCAAATCATCTAGATTTTGAGTGGCAACCCGCACACTCTCAATCCGATAATTCGATCCCATGACCGGTGCTGCGGTCTTCGAGTTAGTCTTTTCTGGTACAGGGGGGGGAGAAGGAGGCTTTTCTGGTACAGGGGCAGGAGAGGGCGTTTCAGAAACCGGTTTTGCTGGGGCTGGTGGCTCCTCTGGCTGGGGTGCTGGCTCCGGTTCGGGAAGGGACTCCTCTGCTACCGATGGGGTCTCTGCTGGCTCTTCTGGCTCCTCTGGTTGGGGTACTGGCTCCGGTTCGGGAAGAGACTCCTCTGCTGCCGATAGGGTCTCTGCCGGCTCTTCTGACTCCTCT
Organism: Roseofilum capinflatum BLCC-M114; assembly: GCF_030068505.1. Classification (NCBI taxonomy): domain Bacteria; kingdom Bacillati; phylum Cyanobacteriota; class Cyanophyceae; order Desertifilales; family Desertifilaceae; genus Roseofilum; species Roseofilum capinflatum. Next base: position 66,517 of record NZ_JAQOSO010000002.1, on the reverse strand, counting down.
GGCTGGGGTTCCGGTGCGGCTCGATCGACCTCTGGGGGTTCCTCCTCCACCGGTTCAGCTTGTGCAGTGGAATGGCCAGGGAGATTTGCCCCCATGAGGACGGCTAAGACTTTATAGGCTTCAATACCTGAAGGTTCGCCAGTGACGGCTTCATGGACAACTTGGCGAATGGCATCTAAGCCATAATAGAGGCGATCGTCCATTCCCCCCTCAAGGGCCTTAGTATCCTCTTTGAGTTTACCGACCACTTGCTCGATTTGATGGGCCAGGGATTCCACATCCTTGACTCCCAACATCCGAGAGTCTCCTTTGAGGGTATGAGCTTCTCGGAGAACTTCTTGGAGTTTGTCTCCATCGTCTGGATGTTGCTCTAGGTGCAAAATACCTGCCTCTAGATTTTGCAGGTGTTCCTCGCTAGAGACTTTATAAAGTTGTCGCAGTTCTTCATCTTCGATGATCATGATTCACCTGGGATTGACTCAAAGGACTTAACTGTAAAAGGCCGGTAGTTGCTCAAAGATTATTCATCAAATAGCAGACATCCAATCTGATAGGGTTTTATTATATAGACGTTATAGTGGGTTGACCGAATGCACCACTCCAACCACGGAATCGAATGTAAAGATCGACCGGATGTCATTGACCAATTTCGATATCTTCAAACTCAGTGGCGAAATTCACTCTTTCATCAAAGTTGTGAGTTACCCCAACTCCTGGATCAAAGTGAGATTGCCCCGAATTGGCAGACTTCCCCCATAACCGAACCTGATGATTATGATATCTTGGTTATTCCCTCCCTGACCTTGGATCAACAAGAACTTCAGAAAGTTGAAGGGGTGATGCATTACGAAGAGCGGATGCTGTTTTCCCTGATTCGATTAAAAAATCCTCGCACTCGCTTAGTTTATGTGACCTCCGAACCCCTACCAGAGATCATTGTTGATTATTATCTCCACCTTTTACCCGGTATTCCCTTTTCCCATGCTCGCGATCGCCTGTTACTCTTTTCTGCCTACGATCGCTCCTGTAAATCTCTAACGGAAAAAATTTTAGACCGTCCTCGCTTAATCGAACGAATTCGGCGATCGCTCCGTTCCCCAAAATCTTATATGGTCTGCTTCAATTCTACCTCCTGGGAGCGGGAATTATCAGTCAGATTACAGCTTCCCCTGTTTGCTTGCGATCCGGAACTACTCTACTGGGGTACGAAATCGGGCAGTCGGGAAATTTTTGCCCAATGCAACATTCCCCATCCCGATGGCTGCCATTCGGTTTGGAATTCCCAAGACTTAGCGGAAGCATCGGCTAATTTATGGGAGCGACAACCCCACCTGAAGCGGATGGTGATTAAACTCAATGAAGGATTTTCCGGTGAAGGCAATGCCTTACTCAATTTAAGCCCCATTGCTGATTATCAACCCGGAAGGGCTAGTCATGGCGATCGCGTCCGCGCCATCAAAAACCAGTTCCAGCACCTCGCCTTTCAAGGCCCCGGAGAAACCTGGCCCACCTTTGGCTCCCGTATTCCCGAATTAGGGGCTATTGTGGAAGCCTTTATTGAAGGAGACAACAAGCGATCGCCGAGTGTCCAAGCCCAAATCAACCCTTTAGGAACCGTCGAAATTCTCTCCACCCATGACCAAATTTTAGGCGGCCCCGATGGCCAAATTTACCTCGGCTGTCAATTTCCTGCCGACGAACCCTATCGCCTTAAAATCCAAGAATATGGCCGCTTAATTGGCGAAAATTTAGCCCAAAAAGGAGCCTTAGAGCGCTTTTCTGTTGACTTTATTGCCCTCCCTTCTACTAACAGCCCTTCCTCAGATTGGGATGTATTTGCCATTGAAATTAATTTGCGCTGCGGTGGCACAACCCATCCATTTATGACCTTAAAATATTTGACCGGAGGATTTTATAATTCTGAAGATGGCTTATTTTATAGCCAAAAAGGACGACCCAAATATTATTTAGCAAGCGATAATTTACAGAAAAAACGCTATCAAGGACTCTTGCCCCACGATTTAATCGATATTATCGCCCATCATAATCTACATTTTGATACCGGAACTGAAACCGGAACCGTATTTCACTTAATGGGAACCTTATCAGAATTTGGGAAACTCGGATTAACCAACATCGGTGATTCCTTACCCCAATGTGAACTCTGTTATCAAAAAGTAAGTTCGATTTTAGATCGAGAAACTCAACTCTATAACGGAACGCCTACAACTCCTATTTTACCCAGCTCTAACGTTCCTGGGACTCCTCTCATTCCTCATTAAAATATGAGAGCGCTTCGGGCTTACAAAAAAAAATCCCTCTGCCAATTGGAGGCGAGGGACTTGTCATTGAGTTAATCTTTAAGATTTTTCTGCCATAAACTGGTCATAAGCCATCAAAGCCTCTGCACCATAAACCGTTGAGGGCCCGCCCCCCATCAGTTGACAAACCCCGATCATTTCTACCAGTTCTTCACGGGTTACTCCGGCTTTGATGCAAGCTTCTGTATGATGGGCGATACAACCATCACATCGGGCCGCAATCCCCAGAGCCAGAGCAATCAATTCTTTAACTTTGGGCGAGAGCGCTCCCTCTTTGGCCGTTGTGGCCATAATTAAGGTCTTAAACGCTTTCATGGTGTCTGGCTCTGCTTTCCCCAGTTCTTTACTCCCGGCCATAAAGTGTTTGCCGATTTCGGGATAGTTTTTCATCAGGCGATCTCCTAGGAATCTGAATCAGGATGATTGAAGAGTTCAAGTATAATTATAGCGCAATATATCTTTTTAGTGATTAAGTTTTCAATATCAACTCTGGGTCATCCATTAAACTACAGCTAAACGGACTGGATATAACCCGGCCATGCTGCCACTGCTTTCTCTGTTACAACTGGGGTTTAATCTGATTCTGGGGAATCTCTGGAGCCGTTTTAGTCTCTTTGAACTGATAGCCTTGTTGCTGAATCTCCTGGACAAAATCAGTTGTCTCTAAAGGCACAGTCTCCGGTTTAGCATCTGGAGACTGGACTTGATGGCGTTGATGTTTCAGTTTAGCTTTACGTCCCATAGAATCGGCTCTATCCTACTCAAGGGGGTCACTCCCTAGTTTAACAAAGAATTGGGTGATAGTCCGATCGCCGTATCATTTCCATCCAACAAAGACCTGTCCTCCGTTCTGTGGATCGGGTCTCTTTTTGGGAGAATTTCCACATTTTTTCCACAAGCTTTGGAAGTTTTCCACAAGAGTTTGAGGAAAAAGGGGAGAACTGGCCCTGTTGTCACTAAGCCTTTTTACGACTGCGGGAGCGGGTACTGGTCGTTTTAGTGCTTTTCTTAGCCTTGAGTAACTCTAGGGCTTCGTCTAAGGTCACCTCTTCAACCGGCCGCTCCTTGGGTACACTAGCATTGACCTTACCATGCTTCACATAGGGGCCATAGGGGCCATCATAAAGATTAACTGCCTCCCCATCCTCTGGGTGTGCCCCTAACGCTCGCAGGGGTTCCTTGGTCTTTCCACGACCCCCTCCCCGACTTCGCTTCGGTTGGGCCAGTAATTCCAGAGCGCGATCGAGGCCAATAGTTAAGATATCATCTTCTTTCTTCAAAGAGCGATAATCCTTACCTTCCTTACCTTGATCGTGGACAACATAGGGGCCAAAGCGACCTAAACCCGCTTTAATTTTCGCTCCGGTTTCGGGGTGTTGGCCCAACAGTCGCGGTAAGGATAACAAACCCACAGCCATATCCAAGGTGACATCTTCCGGTTTCATGCCTTTGGGGAGGGATGCGCGTTTGGGTTTTTTATTTTCTTCGGAAACTTCCCCAAGTTGCACATAGGGGCCATAGGTTCCATTGAGCATAAAAATCTCCTCTCCCATCTCCGGATGAACACCGAGGCAGTCAGGCCCCTCAGTTTTCTGCTTGATCAGGGTTTGCACCTGATCTTGATCCAGGGTATCGGGGGTGAGGTGAGGGGGAATAGAGGCCGTAAGCGGTTCATCCTCTCCATTTTCCACTACCACATAGGGGCCGTATTTCCCTAAACGGACTTTAGCCTCTAAGCCTTCCAATTCCAGAGTTTTCGCCGTATTCGGATCGATTTGACTCTCCCGTTCCTTCACTTGAGTTTCCAGACCCGTTTCTCCCTGATAAAAGGTTTTCAGATAGGGTAACCAGTCCACTTCCCCCGTAGAAATATCATCTAGGGTTTGTTCCATGCGCGAGGTGAATTGAGTATCCACCAGGTCGGGAAAATGTTGCTCTAGCAAATTGGTTACTGCAAAGGCCGTAAAGGAAGGGATCAGGGCCTTGTTGACCATTTGGGCATAGCCTTTGCCGATAATCGTATCAATGATGCTGGCGTAGGTACTCGGACGGCCCACCCCTTCCTTTTCCAGGGTTTTGACTAAGGAGGCTTCCGTATAGCGAGCGGGGGGTTGGGTTTGGTGACCGATCGCCTCTAATTGTTTACAATCAGGATGATCCCCTGCCTTCAGTTCCGGTAGAATCACCTCCTGATTTTCCAAGGCTGCATCGGGATCATCGGAACCCTCCACATAAGCGCGGAAAAAGCCAGGAAAATTAATCCGTTTACCAGAAGAGCGAAACTCAGCCGTTTCCACTTGCAGGTTAACCGCAATTTGGGTTAACTGGGCGTTGGCCATTTGAGACGCTACGGTACGCTTCCAAATCAGGTCATAAACTTTCGCTTCCCGACCTCCTAAACCGGTTTCTTGGGGGGTGCGAAACTGCTTTCCGGCTGGACGAATGGCTTCGTGAGCTTCCTGCGCTCCCTTGCTTTTGGTGCTGTATTGGCGTGCTTGGGGAGAGAGATATTCCGGGCCATACTTTTGTTCTACACAACTACGAGCGGCGGCGATCGCCTCCTTCGACAAATGCACCGAATCCGTCCGCATATAAGTAATATAGCCCTGCTCATACAAATTTTGTGCCGTCCGCATCGTCTCCTTCGCCGACAACCCCAATTTGCGGTTCGCTTCCTGCTGCAAAGTCGAAGTCGTAAACGGAGGCGAAGGTTTGCGCGTTGTCGGCTTTTCATCCACCTCCGTCACCGTCCAAGTTTTCCCCTCTAACTGTTTTTGCAGCGCCTTCGCTTCCGTCTCATTCAGCAGTTTAACCTGACGGTTTTTAACGATTTTCCCCGTTTCCGGATCAAAATCACTACCCGTGGCAATTTTCACCCCATCCAGAGTGATTAACCGGGCTTCAAACGCCGTTTTGGTTTGTTCCAATTCCGCCTTCAGATCCCAATAAGACCCTTGACGAAACGCTCGCCGTTCCCGCTCGCGAGCCACCAACAACCGCACCGCCACCGACTGCACCCGTCCGGCTGAGAGTTTCGGCGCGATTTTTTTCCACAATAAAGGAGAAATCGTATACCCCACCAAACGGTCTAAAATCCGCCGAGTTTCCTGAGCATGAACCAATTGCAAATCGATATCTCGGCAGTTTTGCAAGGCAGCCCGAATCGCCTCTTGGGTAATCTCATGAAAGACCATCCGTTTAATGGGAACCTTGGGTTTGAGCAATTCCTTCAAATGCCAGCTAATGCTCTCCCCTTCTCGGTCTTCATCTGTCGCTAGAATCAACTCATCGGCTTTTTTCAGAGCATCCTTGAGTTCTTTAACAATTTTCTTTTTATCTTTGGGAATCACATAAAGCGGTTCAAAGTTCGATTCTACATTGACTCCCAATTGGGCCCATTTCTCCTTTTTGAAACTGGCCGGAATTTCATCAGCAGCAGAGGGAAGGTCGCGAACATGACCCATGGAGGCTTCTACTTGGTAACCCGTGGGTAGAAAGTTGCGGATGGTTCGCGCTTTGGTTGGAGATTCAACAATAACGAGGCTTGACATAGGGCATAGGGGGAATGGATTGGCAGAGATGGGTTAATCTCTAGCTAGTTTGTCAACTTGAAAGATTTTTGGGAAATTGTCAAGGGGGAAAAGATTAAGATTTGGGGGAATGGGGAATGGGGAATGGGGAATGGGGAATGGGGAATGGGGAATAGGCAATAGGGAATGGGGAATAGGGAATGGGGAATAGGCAATAGGCAATACTGGGTTTTACCCTTTCCTTGTTATATCCGATTTTTCCCCATCCTCCCCATCCTCCTCATCTCCCCACTCCCCCATCCCCCTATTCAGGCCTAGTCCAGTCGGTGTAAACTGTCTAATAATGCAGATCAATATCCCCAAATATTCAACTGCTTCGAGCAAATGATCCTGTAGATTGAGATGACCTTGACAAACCTCATGAAATCTAGTAAAGATAGCAGCTTTGAATGGCCCGTGAAACCGAAAGTCTTATCCCCACTGGGTGAGATTATCTACTATAGTGTCAAACTAACCGGCAATGGGAGTGTGGCATGAGTCAGGGTGAACGCCGAGAACGACGGAGCAAAAAAGCCAAATTAATGGTCGTTGATGACGAGCGGGATAACCTCGATCTACTGTATCGAACCTTTCGGCGGGATTTTCAAGTTTATCGCGCCGAAAGTGCAAAGGCCGCTCTAGAGATTCTGGATCAAGAAGGAGAAATGTCGATCATTATCTCTGACCAACGGATGCCAGAAATGAATGGGACTGAGTTTCTAGGTAAGACCGTAGAACAGTATCCCGATACGATCCGCATCTTGTTAACGGGTTATACGGATGTGGAGGACTTGGTTGAGGCCATTAATGCGGGGAAGGTGTTTAAGTATATTGTTAAACCCTGGAACCCGACGGAACTGAAGGCCTTGATTGAGCAAGCCTCAGAGACCTATCAGGTCATTAAACAAAGTACCAATAATTTGAGGCGATCGCTACGACGGGAGTCCATTCAGAATACGGTGATGACGGCCCTCAGAGATAAGCTGGATTACAACAGCATGTTGCAAAATATCAGCGAGACAGTGGGCAAGAATTTTGAGGCGGATTTCTGCTGTCTCCAATCTGTGGAAGACAATAAGTTAACACAACATCGGTTTGCTTATCGTAATCCGTCTGAAGAGGCAGACGAGGCGAATTTACTCAATTCTCCAGACTCTCAAGCCTTAATAGAAGCGGCTCTAGAGAATCATCAAACCCAAAGTCAACGGTATGCAGAAGGCGATCGCCCCTATCTGCACTTAGCCGTCCCCCTCATCTACCAAGAAACCTTCTTCGGTATCCTCTCTCTCTATCAATATGACACCGATGGCCTGTGGCCCGATGAGGATGTTCAACTGCTAGAGAGCATCATCGAACAAGCCTCCTTAGCGCTCTCCCAAGCCAGACTCTATGAACGAGCGACTCAACTGGCTAATCAATTGCAATCGGAACTCGAAGTGGCTCGTCAATTTCAGGCGAACCTACTGCGGCAAAGTTGGCCTGAAATTGATGCAGTTGATGTGCAAGCCTATTGCTATCCGGCACGGGAAGTCGGCGGAGATTTCTTTGAAGTCTATGTGCATCCCCAAGGCGATATTTGGGTAGCCGTGGGTGATGTATCTGGTAAAGGGGTTCCGGCAGCTCTATTTATGGCCAGTGCCATTTCCGTACTGCGTCGCGAACTGTCCCAGGATACGTCCCAGGAGCCGAATGAAGTGATTCGCAACCTCAATAGTTCCCTGATCGATGATTTGACCAATAACAACTCTTTTATCACCATGGCGGTTGCTCGCTATCGTCCTTCGACTCAGGAACTCGCCTATGCCAGCGCTGGCCATGTTTATCCCCTGGTTTGGTCTCACAAAAAACTGATGGAGCAATTGGCGGCAAATGAGCCAGTTACAGTCGAACCGAATATTCTCAAAGTTCGCGGTATTCCGGTGGGTATTTTACCCGTTTGGAAAGCTCAGTCTGGACAGGTGAAAATGGAACCAGGAGATGTGCTTTTACTGACGAGTGATGGCATTACCGAAGCGAAAGATCACAGTGCTGGTCAAATCGATTCAGAAGCCATGCTGAATCAAGAAGGGTTATGGAAATTGTTGATTCAACAACCGGGCAAACTGAGTTTAACCCAACTGCTTGATAGTGTTCGAGCAGATAGTGCTATACAAGAAGATGATCAAACGCTGCTATCTTTGGAGGTTTTGTAGGTCTCATGAAAACGGAGCTAAATGTGCCAAGCGATTTGAAATTTCTGGGAATTGTTGAGTCCTGGTTATTAGGCTGTTTGGAAGTGGAGCTGGGGGAGTCACCGGATTGGTCAAGACAATCCACTCGGTTTCGATTGGCCTTAGTAGAAGCCTATTCTAATGTGGTGCGCCATGCCCATAAAGAGAAGGCGGAATTGCCTGTGGTGATGTGTTTGGAACTCAAAAATAGTGACATTGCCCTAGAGATTTGGGATCATGGCCAAGGATATGATCTAGCTACTTATTTGCCTCCCGATCCAGAACAAAAACAGGAAGGGGGTTATGGATGGCTGATTATGAATCGGTTGATGGATCGGGTAGAGTATCGCCTGCAAGTTGAAGGTCGTAATTGCCTAAAATTAGAGGCAAGTGTCCCCGCTTTGAAGAAAGAATAAGTTGGGTTGGCAAGGTGAGTTTGGGGGGATTGATGTCTGATGATTCTGGAACCTTAAGTTCAGAACAGGTGAAAGAAAAAGCGATTGAGCTTGGCTTTAGTCAAGTGGGGATAGCAGTGGTAGATCGGGCGATCGCCCAAAAAGCGGCTGAACGGCTCAATTCTTGGTTAGCCCAGGGCTATCATGCAGACATGGATTGGATGGCTAATCCCAAACGCCAAGAGATCCGCACCGCCTTCCCCCAAGTAGCTTCGATTATTAGTTTATCACTCAATTATTATGCTCCCTATGCTCAACCCCAAGGGCTAGAGTATGGCAAAATTTCTCGTTATGCTTGGGGACGGGATTATCATCGAGTCATCGGCAAAAAGTTAAAGGCTTTTGCTGCGTGGTTACAGCAGCAGGGGCAAGATATTCAACTTAAGGGCTATGTGGATACGGGGCCGGTTCAAGATAAACTCTGGGCCGAGACGGCAGGCTTGGGTTGGGTGGGTAAACATGGGAATCTGATTACCCGTAAATTTGGCTCCTGGGTGTTTCTGGCGGAAATTTTGACGAATTTGACCTTAGAGCCGGATCAACCCCATACAGAGCATTGTGGGACTTGTACGCGCTGCATTCAGGCTTGTCCTACAGGGGCGATCGCCGAACCGTTTGTGGTGGATGCCAATCGCTGTATTGCTTATCACACGATTGAAAACCGTGCTGAGGAACTTCCGGAGGCGATCGCCAAAAACCTCAACGGATGGGTGGCTGGATGTGACATTTGTCAAGACGTTTGCCCCTGGAATCAACGGTTTTCCCAACCGACGCAGATCGCAGACTTCCATCCCTATCCGGAAAACCTCGCCCCCAAACTCATCGATCTCGCCAACCTTTCCGAGCAAGAGTGGGATCGACGGTTTCGCGCTTCCGCCCTCAGACGCATTAAACCCGAAATGTGGAGAAGAAACGCCCGCGCTAACTTGCCAAGCGGAGACTGCGCTCAGGACGAGCAAGGTAAGCCTTAAAAAAGGGAACTGTCTTAACTCCCCCCTGGGTTAAGGTTAGCTCAGGGAGATCGGGTGCTGCTGTACCTCTTGAGAGTGCTTTGCGCTGTAACTGTCTATCCTTGTTACAATGAAAAATTGAAACCCTTTAATCTAAACGGTTATGCCCAGAACCCAGCGCAACGATAACTTTATTGATAAAAGCTTTACGGTGATGGCAGATATTATTCTCAAGATTCTGCCCACCAGCAATAAGTCGAAAACTGCCTTTGCCTATTATCGCGATGGGATGTCTGCCCAGGCTGATGGGGAGTATGCAGAGGCTTTGGATAATTATTATGAAGCTTTGGAGTTAGAGGACGATCCCAACGATCGCAGCTATATTCTGTATAATGTGGGCTTGATCCATGCCAGTAATGGGGAGCATGACAAGGCGATCGACTATTATGAGCAAGCCTTGGACTTGAATGATAAGATGCCCCAAGCCCTGAATAATATTGCCGTCATCTATCACTATAAGGGCGAACAAACAAAAGCAGCCGGTGATAATGAGAAGGCGGAAGAATTATTTGATATCGCCGCCGATTATTGGAGCCAAGCAATTAAAATGGCTCCCAATAACTATATTGAAGCCCAAAACTGGTTGAAAAATACCGGGCGATCGCAAGGCGAAGTCTTTTTCTAAGTATACTTTTTTGCTGTAGTCTTCCATAACCCCTATGCTCGACCAAGAACAAGTTCATAAAGTTGCCCATCTGGCCCGTTTAGCCCTGACTCCGGAAGAAGAAGCCCAGTTAAGTGGGGAACTGAGCCAGATTCTCGAATATGTGGAACAGCTCAATGAGTTAGATACTGAAGGGGTTCCCCCCACCACGCGAGCGATCGAATTAAGCAACATCACCCGCGAAGATTTACTCACCCCCGATGAGTTTCGGGAAGCCCTTTTAGACAATGCCCCCGATCGCGATGGGGACTTTTTTAAGGTTCCCCAAATCCTTAGCGAGTAAAGCCCTCATCCCCCAGCCCCTTCTCCCGTGGGAGAAGGGGAGAAAAGTTCCTCTCCCAGTGGGAGAGGGCAAGATCTTGGCAACTCACCAATCGACCCATTGTTAATTGTTAATTGTTAATTATTAATTGTTAATTGTATAATCATGGTTAAAAACTTATGGAATGGGAGCGAAGCCGCTCAATATAAAACAGATGTAGAACAAAGAGTTTATACCTCGCGCCTATTAGGAAAAGATCCCTCCCTCGTCCTCCATGGAGGGGGCAATACCTCCGTCAAAGTCAAAGAAAACAACCTCTTCGGAGAAGCAGAAGATATTCTCTACGTCAAAGGGAGCGGATGGGATCTCGCCACCATCGAAGCCGCAGGATTTGCCCCGGTACGCATTCCCCACCTGCTCAAATTAGCACAGCTCAAGCAATTATCCGACCCGCAAATGGTCAATGAACTGAAAACCCAGATGACCCGCGCCAGCGCTCCCTCTCCTTCTGTAGAGACCATTTTGCACGCCATCTTGCCCTACAAATACGTCGATCATACCCATGCAGATGCGATCGTTACGGTTACAAATACAGCCAATGGTAGAGAACGGATCGAAGAGATTTATGGCGATCGCCTCATCATCATCCCCTACGTCATGCCCGGATTCGACCTCGCCAGAGTCTGCGCCAGTCAATTCTCCCTAGAAGCCGGAGAACAGACCCTCGGCATGGTACTGATGAATCATGGTATCTTTTCCTTCGGAGCTACTGCCCAAGAATCCTACGAACGGATGATCGAGCTAGTCAGTCAAGCCGAAACCTACCTACAAAAACAAGGCGCAATGGTTTCCATCCCCAAACATCCGACCCCTGAACCCCCTCCCCTCAGTCAAACCCTCGCCCAACTGCGCCATACCCTCTCCACCACCGCCCAATTCCCCATCATCCTCAGCACCCACCGCACCCCCAAAACCCTCAACTTCGCCCAAAGAGACGACATTCAGCAGATCTCCCAACAAGGCCCCGCCACCCCAGATCACGTCATCCGCACCAAACGCCTCCCCCTAGTTGGCCGAGACATTCAAAGCTATGCCCAAGACTATCAAGCCTACTTCCGCGCCCACGCCACCCCAGATCTAACCATTCTCGACCCCATTCCCAGAGTCATTCTTGACCCAGAACTGGGCATGTGTACCATCGGCAAAACCATCAAACAAGCCCACATCGTCGCCGACATTTACGACCATACCATCGACATCATCAGCGCCAGCACCCAACTCGGCGGCTATCAGGCACTCTCTGCCAAAGACATCTTCGCCGTCGAATACTGGGACTTAGAACAAGCCAAACTCCGCAAAGGCGGCAAACCCCCCGTCTTCACTGGCGAAATAGCCCTCGTCACCGGCGCAGCCTCCGGCATCGGCAAAGCCTGTGTAGACTCCCTCCTAAAGCGAGGAGCAGCCGTCATCGGCTTAGATCTCGATCGCAACATTGAAGACCTCTACAACCGTGCAGACTTCTGTGGCATCACCTGCGATGTCACCGATGAAACCGCCCTCAATGCCGCCCTAGAACAAGCCGTGCAACAGTTTGGCGGTCTAGATATGCTCATCCTCAACGCCGGTATTTTTCCCGGTGGTTGTCCCATTGCCGACCTCAGCAGTAGCGAATGGCGCAAAGTCATGTCCGTCAATTTAGATGCCAACCTCGCCCTGTTGCGCCAAGCTCATCCCCTGCTCAAACTCGCCCCCCAAGGCGGTCGAGTCGTCGTCATCGGCTCCAAAAATGTCCCCGCCCCCGGCCCCGGAGCAGCCGCCTATTCTGCTTCTAAAGCTGCCCTCAATCAACTCATGCGCGTCGCCGCCCTAGAGTGGGGCAAAGATAACATTCGCCTCAACACCCTTCATCCCAATGCCGTATTTGATACGGGTTTATGGACAGAAGAAGTCCTCAATTCTCGCGCCGCCCATTATGGGTTAACCGTGGAAGAATATAAAACCAACAATGTCTTAAAAGTAGAAGTCGATAGCCATTCCGTGGCTGAACTTGCTGCCGAAATGTGCGGCCCTTTGTTCGCTAAAACCACTGCTGCTCAAGTCCCCGTTGATGGGGGCAATGACCGGGTGATTTAAGACCAAAGACTCTCCTGAGCAATCGTTGTGTCCTCTTCGTTAACCCGTTGATTCATAGATTTGAGTTGTGATTGCGACCGCAGGGAAGTATTCGCGCTCCGCGCAAGCGTCGCTTTCATGTCCGCGAAGCGGAAACGCACAATCCTCGAATCTTGGCGATTGCTTCATTCTGCTTCGCTCCATTCGCAATGACTCACATCAATAATACTGTACTCTGTTATAGCGTTTCGTACTGTATACACCCATTCCCCCACTACAGTGTGAAGCGCTGTAACAATTCAGGGGAGATGGGGTAAACTGGGAAGCATGAAAAAGAAGATACTCAATATAGAGGAGTATATAAGGGTAAACTCTTGCTTTTACTCTTTGGATAGTTACACAACAATTTAGTGATGCTTAGGTTTCAATTTCCAACATTCAATATTTTACCTCGACAGAAATTTGAGGCATGGTGTGCTGGGGTATGCGAGGGCAGAATGCTTCTATGGAATGGGCTAATGATTGTCATCTTGCACATTATCGGCACGTTTGCCTTTCAGTTTGCCAGTTTCAATGATGTAACTCCTGTTTGGCCCCTCTCAGGCATTTCTTTAGCAGCATTACTCTTGAGTCAATTTCGCATTTTACCCGGAATGCTGATCGGCTATTGGTGGCTAGACAGTAACCTCTATGAAAGCTGGTCTTTAGGGCTTCCCATCGGCACAGGAGAAACGATAGAGGCGTTAATTGCTGCGATTTTGATTTTATGGTGGAGTGGCGATCACAAAATTCTCAATTCGGTTAAAGCCACTTTGTTTTTTACGATCGCAGTCAGTTTTGCCCCCATTTTTAACGCCACTTGGGGAACCTCTATTCTCTATTTTCAAGAAGTAATTTCTACAGTAGACTATGCTGGAGTTTGGCGAACCTGGTGGACGGCAGATACTGTCGGATTTTTGGTCTTTGCCCCCTTTATACTCACCTGGGAACGAGGATTTCGCGGTCTCAAAACCAACCCACAACAGTTAAGGGAACTCATGCTGCTGATTGCATTTATCGCCTTTATCTCTTGGGAAACCTTCGTGCTAAGTTATTCCGTAGAATATATGTTTTTGCTGCCTATGGTTTGGGCAGCCTTTCGCTTTGGAAAGCGAGGTGCTACCTTATTGGTTGTGGTGTTATCGTTAATTTCTATCTTAACGACTGCCCAAGGAATTGGGGCATTTGCGAAAGAAACAGATCTAGACTCTATGCTGTTGTTGCAATCTTTTGTGGGTGTAGTGAGTCTCACTATTCTGATTTTGTCCTCAACCATTAGCGAACAAAAGGCCGCAGAGCAGCAACTCCGGCGGTACAATGAAGTCTTAGAAAGTCAAGTTCAAGAAAGGACGGCTGAATTATCCCAAACCTTAAAAGATTTACAAAGTATGCAAACTCAACTGGTGCAAACTGAAAAAATGTCCAGTTTAGGACAATTGGTGGCGGGAGTTGCCCATGAAATCAATAATCCTGTGAATTTCATTCATGGTAATTTAACTCATACTGAAAACTACACCCATAGCTTATTCAAGATTATTAGTCTTTATCAGCAATATTATCCTCAACCTCAAAACGAAATTGAAGAACTCATTGAAGACAGCGACCTCGATTTTATTCAAGAGGACTTCCCTAAACTCCTCCAATCGATGAAAGTAGGAGCCAATCGTATTCGTGAAATTGTTATATCTCTGCGTAATTTTTCCCGTCTCGATGAATCAGACTGTAAAGAAGTGGATATTCATGAAGGTTTAGAGAGTACCTTGATGATTTTAGAAAATCGCTTTAAGCGCAGTGTGGATCAATCGGAAATTCAACTCATCAAAAACTATGGTGAAATTCCTTTAGTGGACTGTTACCCAGGGCGGCTTAATCAGGTATTTATGAACCTGCTTACCAATGCGATGGATGCTTTAGATGAGTCTTCAGACCCAGACCGGATTGATACCATTCACCTAACTACAGAGTTAAAGGACTCTAATACGGTCAGAATTCGCATTGCCGATAATGGCCCAGGAATCCCAGAGAAAGTACAATCTAAACTCTTCGATCCCTTTTTTACCACGAAACCCGTTGGTCAAGGTACAGGTTTAGGTCTGACAATTAGTTATCAAATTATCACCGAAACTCATCAAGGAGCTTTATATTGCGATTCTACCCTGAATGAAGGTACAGAGTTTATTATTGAGCTGCCTGTGAAAAAAGTACATTGAAGACGAAAATGAAAATCCCCTGCTGTTTCAGTAGGGGATTTAGGGGGATTAAAATTTATCGCTTAGGAGCGAATACTGCTATATTATGTGCCCACGGCTTCTTTGGCAGCGTACATGACTTCAATGGTAATCTCATCCAAACCGCGATCGCGGGAAAATTTCTCCGTATTCCGTTTCACCTTACCGCGCACAAAGCCAGACTATTTTTTTAACTGATTTCGCTTTTTACTTCAAATATCCCTACTCCTTATAGCACGAGCGAGTCAGAGAAGATAAATCTAGAGATGAATCAGTTGTCAGCATTTTCGCAGAGTTAGAAAAAAATGCCAACAAGCATCAGTGTTTTTTGGGTCTTAGGAAGATTTGGCGAGTAAGGGAGCAGCAGCGAGGAGGGTTTGGGTATAAGGATCTTGGGGATGGGTGAAGATTTGGTGGGTGGTGTTGAGTTCGACGATTTTACCTTGATTCATGACGGCGATGCGATCGCATAAAAATCGCGCGACCCACAGGTCATGGGTGATGAACAGATAGGTTAAGTCAAACTCCCGTTTTAGGTCTAGCATCAGTTGCAGCACTTGCGCTTGCACGCTGGCATCCAGCATACTCACGGGTTCATCGCAGATGATTAGTTTGGGACGGGTAATCAGAGCGCGGGCGATCGCCACCCGTTGCTGTTGTCCCCCAGAGAGTTCCCCCGGATAGCGAGCAGTGTAGGTTTCGGTGGGGGTTAAGCCCACTTTTTCTAGCATCTCTGAGACCCTTAGCTTCGCCGTCTTCGGGGTTTCGAGACCATGAATGAGGAGGGGGTCGGCAATGCTCTCACCCACGGTCATGAGGGGATTGAGACAGGCGTGGGGGTCTTGGAAAACCATTTGCATCTGTTGACGCAGTTGGCGCAATGCTCTGGAGTTAATGGAGGTAATGCCATTGCCGAGGAATTCGACTTTGCCAGAGGTGGGTTTAATCAGGTGTAAAATCGTGCGCGATAGGGTACTTTTGCCACAGCCCGATTCTCCCACCAATCCTAAAATTTCTCCGGGATAGAGTTCAAAGGTTACCCCATCCACGGCTTTAATTGCGGTTGAGGTTCGGCTAAAGAGTTGTTGGATTAAATTACTTTCTAGGCTGTAATGTTTGTTGAGATCGGTAACTTGAAGTAAGGGTTGTTTTTCTGGGGGAGTGGTTACCGCTTTGGTTTCGATCGCGTGAATATGCAACGCTGCTTCCAGCAAGGATTGGGTATACTCCTGTTGGGGATGGAAGAGAACTTGCTGGCTTTGATTGCGCTCAATGAGTTTGCCTTGATACATGACGGCAATTTCGGAGCAATATTCCCCCACCAAAGCCAAGTCATGGGAGATGAGCAATAACCCCATTTCTCGCTCCGCACATAACCGGGTTAATTCCTGTAAAATTTGGGCGGAGACGGTGACATCTAAGCTGGTGGTGGGTTCATCGGCGATAATGAGCTTGGGGTTTAATAATAGCGCTAAGGCGATCGCCACCCGTTGACGCATTCCCCCGCTAAACTCGTGGGGATACTGAGACCATCGGGACGCGGGAATACTGACCGTTTCTAAAACGGCGATCGCCTGCTCTTTGGCTTCGCGATAGGATATGGACTGGTGAGACTGTAGGGTTTCCACACAATGATCGCCAATAGTCATCAGAGGATCGAGACGAGTCATCGGATCTTGGAAAATGAGCGCCACTTCTTCACCCCGAAACCGTTGTAGTTCTTCTGGGGTTAACTCTAGGACGGATTTTCCCTGTACCCGAATATCTCCCTGTATCTGGGACTGGGAGGGCAACAGACGCATAATGGCCCGTCCCAGGGTCGATTTCCCACAGCCGGACTCCCCCACGAGACCCAGGCGATCGCCCGCTCTGAGGGTCAAGGAGACATCTCTAGCGGCCCATTCTGAATTGGGAGTGTAGGCGATCGACAACTGGTCAAGCTGCAACAGAGGTGGAGTCATAGGAAAGGACATATAGGGAAATTGAATATCCTTGACTTTATACCATTTGTGATTTTACAGCAGGGCGACCCAAAGATCGATCTCGTCGTTTCTAGCCCTTGCGCGGTTGGCAGAAATTGCAGCAACAATCCCTGTAATACCAGAATTAAATGTTATAATTACAAAGAAAAGATATGACATAAATTTTATGCTTTATCGTCAAAGAATCCTCCTAACCATGATACAAAAAACAGGGGGCAATATTTCTTCATTACAACTGATGAAATGGTCATTTTTGCTGCATCAAGAAACTCCATCTGGTGGGGGGTCAACATTTTATGGCTTTATCCCTTATCGATACGGCCCTTATTCATTTACACTAAATCGTGAAATCGATGTCTTAGTCCGCAATGGTTTCTTAAATCAACAAGATTCCGATTGCTGGCAACTTACCCCCGTAGGGAAACAGCATAAAGTCCATTTACCCAAGCAAATTCATGAAGATATTTCTACCGTCATCAAGGAATATGAAAAGTTATCCATGTCTGAGTTAATAGATACAGTTTACGATCGTTATCCCTGGTTTACAGTCAACAGTTCTCTAGAGATCGAGTCCAAACCCAAACGACCGATTGCACCCCTGGCAATTTATACGGCAGGATATGAAAAGAAAACCGTTGATGATTTTCTCAATCTCCTGATGCAATCAGGAATTCGGAGGCTGATTGATGTTCGCTATAATCCGATTGCACGCCGCTATGGTTTTCATAAAAGTACATTGAAAAAGTTGTGCCATTCTGTTGATATTGACTATCAACATCTTCCCGGATTAGGAATTCCTGGAGCGGCTCGCAAAAACTTAAGTTCAACAAATCATTATCAATCTCTCTTTCAAGACTATCATGCCAGTCTATGTAATTGTACAGATGACATTGAGACAGTCATATCTCTCTTAACCTCTGAACCTAGTGTTTTAGTTTGTATGGAAGCCAATCCAGAATGTTGCCATCGCAACGTTCTAGCTCAGTATCTAGCGGGTATAATTAACTTACCCATTGAGCATCTTCGGTATTCCTAAATGAGCGATCGCCCCACAAAAACCAAAGTTTTGATTACAGTCATGACCTATCCTCATCCATCACGCAGTTATCAAGAATTAATTTGCACTGCTGGTATTACAGAGAATTATGAATGGGTGAGGCTCTATCCTATTGATTATCGGTATAGAGGTAGAGATCAACAATTTCGCAAATACCAGTGGATAGAAGTCGATCTTTTAGCTCATGGTGATAGAAACGATCGCCGTAAAGAAAGCCGAAAGCCTATTTTAGAGACTCTACGGATACTGGGAGAGCCTCTGTCAACCCAGAAGGGTTGGCAAGAGCGACGGGACATAATCGATCAAATGCCAATCTACACCATAAAACAACTGAAAGAATTACATGAATCCGATCGGACTTCTTTAGGAATTGTCCGTCCAACCCAAGTTCTTGATTTAAAGATTGAACCGGATGAATCTGAATGGAAACCTGAATGGCAACAACTATTTAATCAACTGAAACTATTTGGCCCAGCTCAAAAGCCTTTGCGTAAAATACCCTATAAATTTAGCTATGTATTTAAATGTGAAGATAGCGATAAACCCCATAAGGCAAGTATTACCGATTGGGAGTTAGGTGTTCTTTGGCTCAAGGAAGTGGAGCGATTAGGGGATGAGGAGCAAGCTGCTTTAAGTGTGCGAAATAAATTCTTGAAGGAAATTTGTAGCGACCAGAAAGATACACTATTTTTTATGGGAACAGTGTTTCCTTATAATACTTGGATTGTTTTGGGTGTTTTTTGGCCTCCCAAAACAATTAAGAAACAACCCGAATTTATTCAAGGGAGCCTATTTTAGCACTAAACTGTTAGAAATATCAAACTTTTGGGTTTGCATTTTGTACTGTAGCATCAATCATTTTAATAATACCTTGATCGTCAAACTCTTCAAGTTTTTCCATGACTTGTTGACAAAACCAATGATAAGTTCCATTGTAGTTTTTAAGAGATTGCACTACAATTTCAATCCCTTCAATATCTCCAATTTTTGCCGCTTCCATGATTTTTTCTAATGTCTCTAGGGGCGGAAGCTCTTGATTTTTAGGACAATCTCCTGATTCAACTGTAGGGGGATCTGGGTCTAAGGAGCGAGTTACCCAGTCTAAATGGAGATACTTTTTCAACAGAGTAAACAATTGCTGAAAATCAATTGGCTTAGTCAAAAAATCATCACATCCTGCTTCAATACTGGCGACTTGATCTTGGGTTAGCACACTAGCACTCGAAGCAATAATAGTGAGATCTTCAAACTCAGGTTGAGCGCGAAGTCTACGGGTCATTTCAAAGCCATCTAAAACCGGCATGACTAAATCGGTAATAATCAGATCGGGATGAAAGGTTTGGGCTAGAGCTAATCCCCTTTCTCCATTAGAGGCTTCGCGACAGTCAAAATCTAGAGAGCGTAAAACTTCTCGTAACATCTGTCGATTAACTTCTTTATCATCAACAATCAAGATTTTGCGTCGGGGGCCGAGATAACCTATAATTTCGTTTTGTTCCTCATGCAGAACGGTTCCCCAAGATTCGGCTGTGGGGAGTTCTAGGTCAAACCAAAACTGACTGCCTTCACCTAAAACGCTGGTGACTTGAATTTCACTGGCCATTAAACCGATAATTTGCTGACTAATGGCTAAACCGAGTCCAGTTCCTTGGGCTTGTTGACTTTTTGCGCCCACTTGTTCAAAGGGTAAGAAGATTTTTTGCAGTTGATCTAAACTCATGCCTACTCCGGTATCTTGAATAGTAAATCTTAACCAGAGGTGATTTTCGGAGGTTGTTGGCAAATCTTCTAGGGGTTCAACTTTTAAGATGACGCGCCCTTGATGGGTAAATTTAATGGAATTTCCTAAGAGATTTAAGAGAACTTGGCGCAGCCGTTTATCATCGGCAATGACAGCTTTAGGTAAGCCGGGGTGTTGGGTATATTCAAATTGAATTTCTTTTTTGTCTGCTCGAACTCTGGACATTTCGGCAATGCCGGAAAGAAAGGCGGGAAAATGAAATTCTTGGGGAATGAGGTCGAGTTTGCGGGCTTCGATTTTGGCTAAATCGAGGATGTCGTTGATCAGGTTGAGTAAGTGGGTTCCACATTGGTCGATAATTTTCACGCCGTGACGTTGGCTATTGAGGTCTTCGGTACGTTCCATGATTTGGGTATAGCCAAGAATGCCGTTGAGGGGGGTTCGCAGTTCGTGGCTCATGTTGGCAAGAAATTCACTTTTGGCTTGGTTGGCTTCATCAGCACTGAGGCGGGCTTTTTCGAGTTCTTGGGTGTAGGTGCTGATGCGCTCTACGAGTTGGTTAAAGGCTTGGGAAACGGTGGCAACTTCATCTTGGGTGGTGACGGGGCAACGGAGGTTAAAGTTGGAGTCTTGGGTAATTTGGGTGGCGACTTGTTCGAGGGACTGGAGGGGGCGGGCGATCGCCGAACTGGTGAGGAAAACCAGTACACTAGACAGGAGTAGGGAACTGGCGATACTGGCAACAATGATCCAGCGACGCAACTCTTCGGCTTGGATGCGTTCGACTTCCGCTCTGTGATACTGGTTATCAATCACTTCTTCGATCCATACCAGGGTTTCCAGTAAGCGGTCAAATTCGATCGCGATTTGCGTGGCTTCTTGGGAGGTGAGGGTATCGATAATCGTTTGTCGTGCGGGTTCAATTTGGTTAGCCGTGAGACTCGGAGGGTCAATTTTTCCCCAGAGTTTAAGGATCAGAGTTTTATAGTCTTGGGTAACTTGACGATATCTAGCGAGGGTATTTTGTAGTTTGGGCAGATCGACATCGGAGGCGTAAGCGTAGTTTTGTAAAAACTGCTCGAAGGCTTGGGTGGCTTCTTCCACCCGGTCGATATCGGCGAGGAATTTATCCGCTTCATAGCTAAACCAAATGGTATCTCCGAGGATACCAATGAGTCTCTGAGGATGTAAGCGGATAGCGAAGACGGCGTTTTCTTGATCTTTTAAGAGCAGTTGTTGGCGGGAGGCGATCGCCAATTCTTGATCGGCTCTATGCTGATAATATTCGCCAATAAATAATCCGGCTAAGGTTCCGAAAATGGCGACCCCCAAGGAAACTCCATACCCGATCGCAATTTTTTGACTAATACTCAGATGATTGATCGGTTCGATCGCTCGATCCCTAAAGGATGAGTGAGTCCACCACTGCTGAATTTTATTGATCATAACCCAATGTAGGGAGTCCTCAATACCATGATACTCAAGAGCCTTCCGGGATAGAAAATGACCCATCTCCTTAGAGGAAATTCCCTTCTCCGATCGCCCGATACACATTGCGGATCATATCGTAATCTGCATCGTCTACAGAAATTATAGTTGATTCTTTATACTTGCTATTCGCGGATGTGGAAGCTAAGGCACGAATGATCGCCTCTTGATCCACCAGCAGGCGATCGCGTAGACTTTCTATCTCCTGGGGTTTGGTACGACTATTAACAATGAACACATCACTCGGCAGAGCTGGCCCTTTGGCTAACAGCCGAAACTCATCAGCAGAAACCCCTTCTGCTTCTAAAAACTCTTCATAATCAATAATTGGCCCGGCCCAAGCGTCCACTTCTCCATTTTTCAGCGCCGCCAAAGACCCTTCTCGACCCAACATTTTCACCTGATAATCGGTTTTCGGATCGAGTCCAGCGCTCATAAATATCTCCGTGGGCCCTAAATGGCCGCTGGTGGAGCCAACTTTAACCATGGCAATGGTTTTACCTTTCAGATCTGGGATCGATTGTACTGGAGATTCTGGAGGCAGGGCGATCGCCGCATGATAATTGGGTCGGGTAATGGCAATGACGGGAATGGCATTAGTGCGAGCGCGAATTAACACATATTCCGAAGGGCCGACAACGGATAAATCTACGTTTCCCGCTTGCAACGCTGAAGCCACTTGAGTATAACTCTGGACGGGATAAAACTCTACCGATCGCCCCAAACTTTCCTCTAGGGCCACTCGAAAGGGTTCATAGTCTCTTTTAAGGTCTTCGAGTCCTTGAACGTCACTGATGGCTAATTTTAGAGGCGCTCCAGAACGATTTGCAGCAGGGGTGTTATTAGATGAACTTGGTGCTGAGGTCTGGTTGGCAGCACAACTGGCCAACAGTCCTAGGGAGAAGGCGAGGAAATACCGTCTTTTCATAGTCTTCAACCCAGTTATACTCTACGGCAGAAAAAAACAAACATAGATGGGCCCAGTATAGGGGATAGCTTTGGGGGTTGAGGTTATGGTTTGGATAAGAACACAGTTGAGTGAAAGAGCGTACATTAAGCGATCGCCCTTCAACTTGAGTCATCTTGAATCATCAACGCGATCAGACTGCACCCCTTGAGTTATGATCGTTTTTCGACATCACCCAATCAAGCTTATTATCTATGACTTTACCTAAATCTGAAAACCGAGACCTCTTAGAGCGCCTAATTTTTGACGATCAGATCCCCGAAGATTGGGCCAGAGATGTGTGGGATATGAGTCCCACCTTGGGTGAGACAGCCGCTAAGTTAGTCGATGGGTTCGCGGCTGTGATTGAATGTTGCTCAGAAGAAAAATTAGATAATTTAGTGCGATCGCTCTATCGCAATCAACTAGAGCAATAATCATAATCACCCTAGTCTAAACTATGTCACCCCAACAACTCGGATTACTGATCGGCGGACTCCTGCCGGCCCTATTGTACGGTCTCGCTGGCATATTCGCTAAAGTCAGCACCACTGCGGGAATGCCCGTCGGCGCTCATTTGATCTGCATTGGCGTAATGGTTAGCTTCGTAGGAGCGATCATGCAGCAAGTTCTACCCGCTCCCCTCCCCTCAACCGGGGCAATGATTTCCTCCTCCATGCTCGGCCTACTCTGGGGCTTAGGAACCGGCTTTGTGGCTCTGGGTTTACTCAAATATCAGGCCCCCTTGTCTAAACTGGTTCCCCTCTACAACATGAATACCTTAATTACGGTATTGTTAGCCTTAATCATCTTTCTAGAATGGAAAACCGTCGATCCTCTAAAACTCTCTGTAGGCGCAATTTTAGTCATTGTCGGCGGTCTGCTGGTTTCTAGAGCCTAAGCGTTGAGTAATACAGCGCTTCGCGCTAGGCAAAAGGCAAGAGGCAAAAGGCAAAAGTCTTGTGGCAAAAGGTTTTGAGCCTTCAACCCTGTCTTCCATAACAGAGCAAAGTGTTGTAAGTAATGAGTAACAAGTAATAAGTAATTAGCCCTCTCCCCATCCCCAAACATGACTGAACTGAAAAACGCGACTGTATTACTCACCGGTGCATCTGGAGGGTTTGGCCAGGAGTTTATCCAACAACTGGTTAAAGCAGGAAGCCGATTAATTCTAACGGATATTGATCAAAAGGCGATCGCCAAAATCCTGGATACCCTAGAAACCCCCTTAACCGATCAGATCGTAGCCACCTTAGAAGCCGATCTTACCTCTAGCGCCGGGTGCGAGCATCTCTATCAACAAGTTAAAGCCCTCGATCAGCCCATTGATATTCTGATTAATAATGCCGGTATTGCCCTATTTGGTCGCATCGATGAAGTGCCGACGGAAAAATGGGAACAACTGATGGAGCTTAATTTACTCACTCCCATTCGGTTAACCACCCGATTTTTACCCGCAATGATTGAGCGGCAAAAGGGGCATATTGTCAATATTTCCTCGGTTGCGGGTTGGTCAGCTCCTGGCGGTTTAACCCATTATGCCACCAGTAAATTTGGCTTGCGGGGTTTTAGTGAAGGTCTCCGAGATGAACTAAAAGCCTACAATATCAAAGTTACAGCAGTGTATCCCTATTTTAGCCGTACTCCGATTCTGCGATCGCCGCGCTATGGCACTCTAGCAGAAACCATTCCCGGTTTTCCCGAAAGTCAAGCCACCCAACCCGCCATGGTGATTGCCAATGTGCTGCAAGGTATACTCAACAATCAAGCCCAAGTTTTTCCCGATCCGACAGCTAAAGCCATTCATTTAATTAAACGCTATTCGCCACCCCTATTAGACTGGCTCAGTCAGCAATTAACGCGGAAAATTGCCAAAAAAGTGTAGGGGCACATGCCCCTACAAGAGATTCAGTCTAGCAGGGTGGGCAGGAAGATAAGCCAAATCCTTCAAATCCTACAAGCATAGCCTGCCCACCTTACTGCTATATTTTGATTGATTACCGATTAAGCAGCTCGATCGCTCTCAGAAGGCGATCGCAACGGTAAGACGTTCCGATCTGGGGCTGCTAGGGCAACCACCTTCTGGATCACTTGCGGGAAAAAACGCCCCATGAGAGAAGCCACTTTTCCTTGCCATCCGACCACAATTTCATCATCTCGATCGCGTAAACCAGCGACTAAGGATTTGGCCACCATTTCGGCGCTATCGGTAGCTACCCAACGGAATTTTTCCGTATTCCGCACCATGTCGGTGTCGGTGAGCGATGGCAGCAGGGCGACAACGCGCACGCCTTTGGGGGCAAGTTCTTGGCGGAGGGCTTGGGTAAAGCCAACAAGAGCAAATTTGGTGGCGGAGTATGTGGCGTAGGTGGGAGCGGCAACTTTACCCATGAGACTTGATACGTTGACAATTGTCCCCTGGGAACGGGAAACCATGCGTTTAGCAATTAACCGCGTAATGCGGAAGGTTCCCAAGAGATTGACATTAATTTCTTCTTCGATTTTACGGGGGTTGGTGGCTAGAAAGTCCCCTTGATGGGCAACTCCAGCGTTATTGATCAGTAGGTCAATGGGGCCATAGTCTCGCCAAGCTTTGGCGATCGCCCCATCTAAGGTCGGAGTATTCGTCAAATCAACCGCTAGGGGCACAGATTCAACTTCAGGATAGTGCTGTTGGAGTGTTTCAACCATTTGTTGCAAGCGCTGAGGATCGCGGGCAACCAGGAGTAAACGTTTCACTCCTTGGGCAGCAAGTTCTAGAGCGATCGCTCGCCCAATGCCTCGTGATGCTCCAGTTATGAGTACAACTTGTCCTTGGATCATGGATGGAACCTCCTTCATCGGACAGGGTTGACAACGGCCACAGGATGACGACGCTATCTATAGTATTGTTGCAATGGGGTTGACAAATCGAGTGTGAAATGCATCTCATAATAATGTGACCGCGATCACAGCCTCGACTACAGCGCTTACGGACTAAGGAATAGAGAAATCTTGATGACTTCAATTATTCTTGATCGGGTTTATAAGCTTGCAGCACTTGCAGACTTCCCCCTCCATAGAGGGTCGGGGGTTCCACCTGAAACCCTATATCCTGTAAGGTTTGTCTTAAGTCAGTTTGTAATAACTGCCAGGCAGTTTCCGTTTCAAACAGGAACAGGAACAGATATAATCCGGGGATAAAGATGGGGTTGGTAGGAGGATGAAAATCGGCGATCGCCAAAACTCCCCCCGGTTTCAACACCCGATACACTTCCCGCAAAATATCCTTCAGTTGCTCTGGGGACATTTCATGCAACGCAGCGCTCGTATGCACCAGATCGAAACTCTCATTTTCCAAAGGTATATTTTCCGCAAACCCTTCCACAAATTTCGCTTCAGGAACATTTTGTTGCGCTCTTTTGAGCGAAAGAGGAGACGCATCCAACCCCGTCACCCGATCCGAATATGTCACTAAAACTTGCGTCGCTTGACCGCTTCCACAACAGAGATCTAAAATTTCCGTATCTGAATGTATCGTCAAATCCTTTAGAGCCAGGCGACGAAACCGGTATTCTCCCCCCACCGCCAGGGCAGACACCCGCGAAATCGAATCATATAACCACTGATATTGATAACTTAAATCTCTTAAAAACGTTGCCATAATTCTAGCGCTTCCCGTTGGTAATCCGTAATGGGTAAACTATTTTTAACCTTCAATCAGGATACAGCAGTTTTTGCACATACAGCGCTTTGCGCTGTATCGGTGGACAGTAGGACAAGATCCCCCCTTGCCCCCCTTAAAAGGTGCGCCCGGTTGCTAAAAGATCGGTAGCAGCCGTTGGAGTTAGGGGTCGCGAGAACAAATAACCCTGGCCCAATTCGCAGCCTAGTGCTTTTAGCCAGGCTAACTGTTCTTCCATTTCAATACCTTCGGCGATCGCCCCTAACTGTAACTGATCGCTCAGACTGACCACCGCTTGCACAATCTTGTAGTTTTTCTCACCCGGCTGCATTTTGCCCACAAAAGATTGGTCAATTTTTAGATAGTCGGCAGGCAAGTTATACAAATAGCTCAGGGACGAATACCCAGTTCCAAAATCATCAATACTGATGCGAATCCCCAAATTTCTTAATTGTTTCAGCAGGTTGATAGTCGTTTCGATATTTTCAATCAGCAGGCTCTCGGTAATTTCTAAAGTTAAGGAAGTCGCTGGTAACTGAGCTTGAGTCAGGGTTTGTCGAATCGTTTCCACTAGATTCGGTTGCCGTAAGTCTTGCCCCGACAGATTAATACTAATTCTGAGATTCTCCAAGTTTGGGAATTGGCGCTGCCATCTAGCAACTTGCTCGCAAGCTGACTGCAATACCCACTGGCTAATCGACACAATCAGCCCCGTTTCTTCAGCAATGGGAATAAAGTGAGTCGGAGAAATAAAACCTTGCATCGGGTGCTGCCAACGGATGAGGGATTCAAATCCAGTTAGCTGTCGTGTCTTGAGATCGACAATGGGTTGGTAGTAGGTCATGAATTCCTGTCGAGCGATCGCAACCCGCAGATCATGCTCCAGAGTCATGCGTTTGACCGCCTGAACGTGCATTTCAACGTCAAAGATTTCGTATCGATTGCGACCTTTAGCTTTAGCTCGATAGAGGGCAATATCAGCATCCCGGAGCAGATCGGAGGCTTCGGTGTAAGTATTTGTGCCCCAGACAATGCCGATGCTAGTGGTGATAAAGACAGTATGGCCATCGATCGCCGTTGCTTGATTAAACTCAGCTAACAGGCGTTCAGCGACGTGGACAATGGCGGGGAGGTCGGGAATCTGTTCTATGAGAATGACAAATTCATCCCCACCCAAACGAGCCGCTAAATCTGTGGGTCGAATGATCCTTTGCAACTTTTGGGCGACTATCAGTAATAATTGATCTCCAACCAAATGCCCCAGGCTGTCATTAATGACCTTAAATTGATCCAGGTCGAGAAACAACACAGCAAAATGATAGGTGGGCGATCGCTGTGCCCTTTGAATCGATAATTCCAATCGATTGGTGAGCAGGGTACGATTGGGTAAATCGGTGAGTTTATCGTGGAGAACGCTGTAAATCAGTTGTTCTTCTGCCTGTTTGCGATCGCTGATATCTAAATTCACCCCAATCATTCGTAGGGCTTGCCCTTGGGCATCTCGCTGGACAATAGCATGGGCCTCAATGTAGCGAACCGTTCCATCAGGCCAAAGCACTCGAAATTCAGAATTAAAGTCTTTCTCCCCATTCAGAGTTTCTTGCAAGGCAGTTCTAGATGCCACCAAATCGTCCGGATGAACGCCTGCTTCCCACGCTTGATAGGCTTGACTAAAGTCTCCAGGGCTGATGCCGTAGAGTTCATACATCCGGTCATCCCAAATTAGGCGATCGCTGACCAGATCCCACTCCCAGATCCCCATCTGTGCCGAGCGAGTCGCTAACTCTAATCGGTTCGTTAAATCCTGAAGTTGGATCTGGGCTGCTTTGCGATCGCTCACATCCAGAATGAGTGTATGCCAAAGCACCGAACCATCTGGGTTTTGGGTCGGCTGACCAATTCCCTCTAGCCACTTGCGGCGACCTGATGGGGTCGTAATACGCCATTCGTAATTCCACGTCTCAAGTCTTTGAGCCGACTTCATCACCGCAGCTTGCATAGCGGGAAAATCCTCTGGATCGACCATATCCCAAAGAATCTTAGCGTTTTTCTCCACCACATCCGCTTCAATTTCCCAGAGCTGATAACAACCCGGACTCATGTACAGCACAGTATCCGTGCCGTCGGGATGCAAAATGTAGCGAAATATTGCGCCTGGCACATTGGCTGCCATGTTTTTAAAGTTTGCCTCACTCTCTTGTAACACAGCAAAGGAGGCTTGGAGCTGTTGGGTCATCTGCTCGAAAGAGCGACTTAACTGACTGAGTTCACGGGTGCGGTTGGTGACCATTTCTCCTGACACAGAGTTGGACGGTAAGGAATTCTCAGCAATGTCCTTCGCCACCTGGTTAAGTCGCAGCAAAGGTTCTGTAATCCAGCGAGCCGTCATAATGCTAGACCCGGTTGCCAGGACTAGGGCCCCTAGAGACAGCCAAAGGGTATTACGGGTATTAGCATCAATTTGGGCCATAAAGTCCGATTCTGGTACGACGATGACAATCAGCCAGTCCAAGCCAAGATCGTCAGAAAAGGGTGTAATCCGAACAATTTCCCGTTGTCCATTGGTGATAAATTCGGTACGTTTGCCTTGTTGAATCTGATGGAGAGGGCCGAATTGCTCAATCAGATGTTCTGCCGCTTGCCGAACTCGTAAATTGCTGCTCTCGACAGCCTTCAGTCGCTTTGGCGTTTTACTCCTTCCAGTTGCGTCTATGTGTGCAAGGGGTTCGCCGGTTGAGGAAGCAACTAAATCCCCTGTATTATCCAGGATAAAAATTTCTCCCGATCGCCCGATCTTGAGCTGTTCTAAAAAATGGCTGATTTGCCAGAGTGAGAGAGTGGCATTGGTGACCCCAATCAGTTGGTTAGTCTGGGTATCATAAATGGGACTGACCGCACTCAGAATATTGAAGGGCGGATTGTAGTTCGGGTAAATATCCGTCCAGGTTAATTGTTTAGCTCGAACCCCATCCCGATACCAGGGCCGACTTTTGAGATCAAAGTCATCGGCGCTGATCAATTTTCCGCGATCGCCTTGTCCAGAAACGACATAAGTATGCAGTTGGGTTTGGCCGGGGTCAATGGCTCGAATCACCCATTGCCCATCTTCTGTCACCCCTACCCCGACGACTTCTCCTGTCTCATAGCCAACAGCAGTAATAAATAACCCCGGATGATGGTGCATCTGATGCCAGAGATATCGAGTTAATCGCTCTTTGTCAGTAATATCAACTAGGTTTAACTGGGCATTCGCAAGGGTGTCTAAAACAACATTTTG
This sequence comes from Roseofilum capinflatum BLCC-M114, assembly GCF_030068505.1. Classification (NCBI taxonomy): domain Bacteria; kingdom Bacillati; phylum Cyanobacteriota; class Cyanophyceae; order Desertifilales; family Desertifilaceae; genus Roseofilum; species Roseofilum capinflatum. The sequence continues at coordinate 37,492 of NZ_JAQOSO010000002.1, read as the reverse complement.
AGGAATTTGGGTATATTCGTTAATATGCTGCACTGTTCGGGCTGCAATCTCATTCCAAAGATCGTCAGCAACGTTATCAACTGCCTTTTGTCCATTGCGAATCGAAAGCCACGCCGTTAGCCCCACTGCTGCTGTAATCTGTATCACAAAAGGAACAATCAGGATGATTCTTAATGGGGTGTTGACTAGCAAACGATGGTGCATTTTGCTCTTTCCTTGGCAGTTACTCGGCCCCTCTGTAGGGTTGTTGTCGGATTTTCACGACACAAGCTGATGGGGAGACTCACTCTATCTATCGTAAGCTATATTCTGGTGCGATCGCCTCAGCAACGCCCAGAAGCAGGTGTAGATTAGTATTTGTGTTTACAGTGTCGGCGATCGCCGATCAAGGACAATATATAGAAGCAAACCCCTTCAAGGATTGACATTTGTTATGCCAACTCAAAACCCCACACCAGCGATCGTCGTTATGCATGGCGATCAGACCGGAGAGGAACTTCTAGCCGAGGCTTTACGGGTCTTGCAACCGGGGGTCATTGGCCAAACCCTGGAATTTATTGATTATGACTTGAGTTTGGAAAACCGTCGAGCCACTGAAAATCAGGTGGTTTGGGATGCTGCCAAGGTTGCCAGTAAAACGGGGCTGGCCTTGAAAGCTGCCACCATCACCCCAGAAAAATCGGGTGATGTGGGAAGTCCCAATGCCATCTTGCGAGAAGCCTTGGGAGCCTCAGTAATTTTACGAACGGGGCGACGCATTCCCCAAATTTTACCCGTAGGCGGAGTTTATGCGCCCATTACCATTGTTCGCATGGCTGTTGATGATGCCTATGGTGCGAAGGAATGGCGCGAAACCACCGAAAGCGGCGATGAAATTGCCTGGCGCACGTCCAAGATTAGCCGTTCTATCTGCCGAACGGTGGCCGAGTTTACGTTTACCCATGCCAAGCGGACAGGGGCTAAAGTGTTTGGCGGGCCGAAATTTACGGTCAGTGCCACCTATGAGGGCATGTTTAAGGAAGAACTCGATGCGGCCAGCGATCGCCATCCGGAGGTCACCTATCAACCCCTGCTCATTGATGCCACCTTTGCCCTGTTGCTGCAAAATAGCGGCGAAGCCTTAGTTATCCCCGCTCTCAACCGGGATGGGGACTTGCTCTCGGATATGGTGTTACAAATGTATGGCAGTATTGCCGGTTCCGAGAGTTTAGTCATGGGCTTTGATGCCGATACGTTGCAGGTGAAAACGGTGATGGCAGAAGCGCCCCATGGCACAGCTCCCGCTCTCTATGGCAAAAATATTGCTAATCCCATGGCCATGATATTAGCTGGTGCTGCCCTGCTTACCTATGTGAAAACTCCGGCCGGCGATCGGGCTTCGCGCTCGATTTATGAGTCAGTCTTTGAAGCCATTTATGAAGGGAAAGCCACTCCCGATCTGGGGGGACAAATGATGACTTCTGAGTTTACTGATGAGGTAATCCGCAAGGTGAAAACAAAGCTGGAGGTCTGGTCTACCTTAGAGTCCACCTGATCTCAATTAACAATTAACAATTAACAATTAACAATTAACAATGGGTCTGGGTAGGTGGGCAGGGTCTGCTTGTAGCATTTGTAAGGATATCGCCGCTCTTCCTGCCCACCCCATTCCCTATTCCCTATTCCCTATTCCCCATTCCCCATTCCCTATTCCCTCGATCGCCAGAAGTCAAAAATCGCTGTCGCAGCGCGATCGCATACTCCTGGTTGTCCCAGAGCTTGGCGCATTTGGGCATAACCTTCTAGTGTTTCTTGGCGGATCTGGGGATTCAATAACCGCTCTAAAGCACTTTCACTAATGGCTTCAGGAGTCGCCTCTTCTTGCAAGAATTCGGGCACAATGGGCTTCATCTCCACTAAATTAGCTGGGGAAACATAGGGTAGAGAGAGCTTGAGAATATGGCGAGCAATCCAAGCCGTGAGCGGACTTAAGCGATACATGACCACTTGGGGCACATCTAAAAGCGCTAACTCTAAATTGACTGTACCCGATTTACAAATAGCCAAATCTGCACCGGCTAAAACCTCCCGTGCTTGGGTCTCGATGAGGGTTGCATTCAGACCAAAATCGGCGATCGCCTGTTCAATAGGTTCTCGAAACTCCGCTAGAGACAAGGGAATCCAAAATTTTACCTCTGGCAGTTTCTGCTGAATCTGTTGTGCTGCTGCAAACATCACCGGCAATAAATAAGTGATCTCTTGACGGCGCGACGCTGGCATTAAGGCGATCGCCCTTTCATCCTCTCCAATACCTAACGTAGCACGAGCCTCTTGCCGGGACGGGAACGCCTGCATCCGGTCAATCAACGGATGCCCCACCCAATTCACATTAACATCATACTCCCGAAAAAATCGCGCCTCCTCCGGAAAAATAGCCAACAACAAATCCGTGATTTTAACAACTTTTTTTCTATCCCGTTTATTCTGAGACCAAACCCAGACCTGTGGCGCAATATAATAAACAATCGGCACTTCAGGCAAATGGCGCTGTAAATAACTCCCAATACTCAAATTCGGCCCCATATAATCAATCAAAATAATCATATCCGGGGGATATTGCCGTAAATAGCGCTTCACTCCCTCCTGAATTTTCAGCGTCGGCAACACAAAAGGCAAAGCTTCCAACAGTCCCACAGAACCAATTCCCGTAGTTTTTCCCAACAATTTCGCCCCCGCATCAGCCATGCGTTCTCCTCCCAACGCCACAATGTCGAGATCCAAACCATTTTGGCGACCATAACGATACAACGCTTCCACCAACAAAGCGCCTTGCAAATCTCCTGAAACTTCACCGGTACTGATAAAAATGGTGGTCATGGGAATAGGGAATAGGGAATAGGGAATAGGGAATAGGGAATAGGGAATAGGGAATACCGGATTCCACCCTTTCCTTGAATATCCCATAAATACCGTTCTTAAAGCGATAGTATAGAACAAAAGCACTTTATTGAGCAAAATGGTTAATCTAACCCCAAAGCCAAGCAAAATCTCTCGCACCCCCAAAAGAGAAGACCTACCCACCATGTACGACTTACCGAGTGAAGAAGTAGGAGAGTCAGGTTTGCCAGACCAATATCATCCCATACAAGCTCAACTGTTAGAGCAAACCTTTCAACCATCGACCTATCCCCCAGAGCAGGTATTTTCAGCCATGGATTTGAATCTCTACTACGATGTAGAGAATACTAACCGATACAAGCGTCCGGACTGGTTTGGAGTCGTGGGAGTCTCTCGACTCTACGAACAGAGAGACTTACGGATGAGTTATGTGGTCTGGCAAGAAGAAGTGAATCCGTTTATGGTGGTAGAACTGTTATCACCGAGTACCCAACAAGAAGACTTGGGACAAACGACTCGTAAAGAGAATAAACCGCCAACCAAATGGGAAGTTTACGAAGAATTGCTACGAGTGCCATACTATATTGTTTATGAACGGGAACAGGACTATTTTAGAGCTTTTCAATTGCAAGGAAGTCGCTATCAAGAGATAGAGATCAGGAATAGTCAATTGTGGTTAGAAGAGTTGGGATTAGGATTGAGATTGTGGCAAGGAAGTCATAAAGGAATCGAACGGCGATGGCTGCGGTTTTATGATGCGACGGGGAATTTAATCCCTACAGAGGCCGAGGAAAGGGAGCGGGAACGCCAGGAGAAAGAACGGGAACGACAGGAGAAAGAGCAAGCGCAGACTGCATTGCAGGAATTGAGAGATCGCCTGATAGCTATGGGTTTAGACCCTGATAATTTGCCGAATGATCGTTGATTGATTAAAGAGCCGAATCCAGCCCAAAACGATACGATAGAACAAAAGCACTTTTCCCTGTAATTATGGTTAACTTAACCCAAAGGCAGAAAAACCTCTCTCGAACTCCTAAAAGAGAAGACCTACCCACCATGTACGACTTACCGAGTGAAGAAGTAGGAGAGTCAGGTTTGCCAGACCAATATCATCCCATACAAGCTCAACTGTTAGAGCAAACCTTTCAACCATCGACCTATCCCCCAGAGCAGGTATTTTCAGCCATGGATTTGAATCTCTACTACGATGTAGAGAATACTAACCGATACAAGCGTCCGGACTGGTTTGGAGTCGTGGGAGTCTCTCGACTCTACGAACAGAGAGACTTACGGATGAGTTATGTGGTCTGGCAAGAAGAAGTGAATCCGTTTATGGTGGTAGAACTGTTATCACCGAGTACCCAACAAGAAGACTTGGGACAAACGACTCGTAAAGAGAATAAACCGCCAACCAAATGGGAAGTTTACGAAGAATTGCTACGAGTGCCATACTATATTGTTTATGAACGGGAACAGGACTATTTTAGAGCTTTTCAATTGCAAGGAAGTCGCTATCAAGAGATAGAGATCAGGAATAGTCAATTGTGGTTAGAAGAGTTGGGATTAGGATTGAGATTGTGGCAAGGAAGTCATAAAGGAATCGAACGGCGATGGCTGCGGTTTTATGATGCGACGGGGAATTTAATCCCTACAGAGGCCGAGGAAAGGGAGCGGGAACGCCAGGAGAAAGAACGGGAACGTCAGGAGAAAGAGCAAGCACGGCAGGAGAAAGAACGGGAACGTCAGGAGAAAGAGCAAGCGCAGACTGCATTGCAGGAATTGAGAGATCGCCTGATAGCTATGGGTTTAGACCCTGATAATTTGCCGAATGATCGTTGATTGATTAAAGAGCCGAATCCAGCCCAAAACGATACGATAGAACAAAAGCACTTTTCCCTGTAATTATGGTTAACTTAACCCAAAGGCAGAAAAACCTCTCTCGAACTCCTAAAAGAGAAGACCTACCCACCATGTACGACTTACCGAGTGAAGAAGTAGGAGAGTCAGGTTTGCCAGACCAATATCATCCCATACAAGCTCAACTGTTAGAGCAAACCTTTCAACCATCGACCTATCCCCCAGAGCAGGTATTTTCAGCCATGGATTTGAATCTCTACTACGATGTAGAGAATACTAACCGATACAAGCGTCCGGACTGGTTTGGAGTCGTGGGAGTCTCTCGACTCTACGAACAGAGAGACTTACGGATGAGTTATGTGGTCTGGCAAGAAGAAGTGAATCCGTTTATGGTGGTAGAACTGTTATCACCGAGTACCCAACAAGAAGACTTGGGACAAACGACTCGTAAAGAGAATAAACCGCCAACCAAATGGGAAGTTTACGAAGAATTGCTACGAGTGCCATACTATATTGTTTATGAACGGGAACAGGACTATTTTAGAGCTTTTCAATTGCAAGGAAGTCGCTATCAAGAGATAGAGATCAGGAATAGTCAATTGTGGTTAGAAGAGTTGGGATTAGGATTGAGATTGTGGCAAGGAAGTCACAAAGGAATTGAGCGACGATGGCTGCGGTTTTATGATGCGGCTGGGAATTTAATCCCTACAGAGGCAGAGGAAAAAGAGCAAGCACAGACTGCATTGCAGGAATTGAGAGATCGGCTGATTGCTATGGGTTTAGATCCTGATAATCTGCCGAATGATCGTTAAAACGTTTAAGGATATCGAAGAAAGCCGATCGCCTACTCCCGATTCCCTGGAATGGGGCCTCGGCGCTGTTTGTCCGTTAGAGAAAGATGCAGGAACTGGCGCAGATGGCGTAATTGCTCAGTTTCGGGTAGGGTGTTTAGCTGTTCTAGAGCTTCCTGAAAGGTCATTTCCGAGCGATATAACAGGCGATAGGCAGATTTGAGGATACCAAAATCCTGGTGAGTTAAGCCAGAGCGTTTTAAGCCGATCGCATTAAGCGATCGCACCCTAGCCGGATTTCCCTCGACCGTCATATAAGGAGGCACATCCCGCTCAATGCGACTCATTCCCCCTACCATAGCCATTTGGCCAATATGCACAAACTGGTGAACCCCCAACAGTCCGCTAATTCGAGCTTTCGATTCCACCACCACATGACCAGCAAAAGCAGTACAGTTAGCCACGACCACCTCATTTTCGATCGCGCAATTATGGGCCACATGCACATAGGCCATCAGTAAATTGCGATCGCCAATCACCGTCGCTTCATCGGGCCCCGTCGCTCGATTAATCGTCACATATTCGCGAATACAATTACCATTACCGATTCTGACCGCAGTTTCGGCTCCATCATACTTGAGGTCTTGGGGAGCCAAACCAATGGCTGCTCCAGTAAAAATCTCATTGCTTTCGCCAATCTGCGTCCATCCTTCCAGCACCACATGGGGGCCAATAATGGTGTTTGCCCCAATGGTCACATTTTCCCCAATCACGGCATAGGGGCCAATGCTCACCGTCGGATGAACCTTTGCACCACTGTGGATAACTGCCGTTGGATGAATTAGGGTGGTCATATCTCTCCCAGTCCTGATTTCTCTTAAATCTTGCTCACACCGAAGCGTGATTAACTCTCACTCAGAATTGCAAATTTCAGATCTCCTTCTACCGCTAATTCACCATTGACTTCTATTTTCCCTTCCATGACGACAAAACCCCGTTTTGGCATAGCTTTGATAATTTTGGCAGTAATAATTAACTGGTCTCCAGGAACGACAGGCCGGCGAAATTTTACCTTATCGATACCCGCGAAGGCAAATAATCCGCTAGGAAAGCTATCCATTTGCACAACCACAATACCCCCGACTTGGGCCATGGCTTCGACCATCAGTACCCCTGGCATAATGGGGCGATCGGGAAAATGCCCTTGAAACTGCGGTTCATTGAACGTGATGTTTTTCAGTCCCACGGCTGATTTTCCGGGGTCATAAGCAATAATTCGGTCTACCAGGGCGAAGGGATAACGATGGGGAAGGAGTTTGTGGATCTCTTCGACACTGAAAACGGTGTGGGTTGGATCGAGAGCAGGGGGTTCTGGGCTGGTTTGGGTTTCTGTGGACATGGATTATATCAATTAACAATTAACAATTAACAATTAACAATGGGTCTTGATTGGGGGCCAGTTCATGTTTGCGACAGCAGAAAGCGCTCTCAATTACATTGGGCAATTTTTCTCGCCAGTTGCACATGAAGGTGATGGCTGGCCTTGAATGCCAGATAGTGAGCTACAGGGGGAACGCCCAATAAACTCAGGTCTCCCACCAGGTCTAGGAGTTTATGACGGGCGGGTTCGTTGGCAAATCTCAAGGGAGGATTAAGCCAACCTTCAGGGCCGCAAACGAGGGCATTATCCAGACTACCACCTTTGATTAACCCCTGCGCCTGTAAGTGTTCAATTTGGTGGGCGAGGCCAAAGGTGCGAGCGGGGGCGACTTCGGTGGTAAAGGGTTCGCGATCGGGTTGCCAACTGTGCCATTGTTGACCGATCGCCTCTAAATCAAACTCAATCCCATAGGTAAAGCGCAGTTGGGGCGCGGGAATAGCAGCGACAAAGGCATCTTTGTCGTAAACAGCCATGGGTTCAGTTAAGGTTTTTTCGGATACAGGAAATTTCCCCACCTCCTGTTGATGGGCGCAAATCGCCTCGACCCAGAGGGCGGCTGAACCGTCGAGTAGGGGCACTTCGGGCCCATTGATCTCGATTTTGGCATCGGTGATGCCCAGGGAAAGGAGGGCGGCGAGCAGGTGTTCGACGGTACGGACGCTGGCTTCTCCGACGGCGAGTTCTGTGGAGAGGATGGTGGAGTTTACGGCTTCAATGTGGGCGGGAATGGTGGGGCGATCTGGGAGATCGACGCGCACAAAGTAGCGTCCGCTTCCGGGTGGGGCGGGTAGAACTTTGACTTGGGTTTCGAGTCCACTATGCAGACCAACGCCAGATTGGGTAAAGGGGGTTGCGATCGCCATAATTAAAATTTCTCTCCAATCCCAAAGTGGACTCGACTACTGCCATCAGTTGTGAATCCGTAGTCAATACGGATGGGGCCTAGGGGGGTATTGATCCGCACGCCAACCCCGGCAGAGGCTCCCGATCCGGGCAATCCACGCCGTCCGGAGGGATCGCCAATGACAGCACTACCCGATCCGAGGTTGGTGGCTGCATCGACAAATAATACGCCTCCTAACAAGTCAACCACGGGGAATCTGTATTCTAGGGTTCCTTCTAGGAAGTATCGACCACTGCCGAGATCCCCTTCTGCAAAGCCCCTCACTGACTCTAGACCGCCGAGAATGAAGGCTTCATAGGGGGGGAGGTCTCCCAAGGTTGCACCCCCTTCAACTTGAAAGGCGAGGACTTGGGGGCCTTCATGGAAGTCGGTGAATTTGACGGGCACATAGAAGGTATGACTGCCCCGCAGACGACTCATAATCACGCTGGTGACGGGGATCGACTGCTCGATACTAAAGCGGGTGACTGAGCCACCGGTGGGTTGAGCGGGGTTGTTGCGGCTATCTTTGACAATGCCGAATTGGAGCATGAATAGGTCGTCAACCCCGGTATTATGGAAAGCTAGGCGTTCCCCGTCTTCGTCTCTAGCGGTCAGGTCATTATCGGCATCGCGGATAGAAACATGCTGGTATTGTAAGCCCAGAGACCCAATCCAATCCGGGTTTAAGGGGTCTTCGCCCAAGGGACGGGAAAAGCGAATTCCTGCACCAGTACGCAGGATGCGGGGGCGATCGCCATTATCTAAGCGGATTGGGTTTTCATCCCCGTCATAAACCAGAGAAATCGATCGCCGCCTAAACCCATTCATCGTATAAGCTGTACGCTTGGGATCTCCGCCAATCCACGGATCGCTAAAGCTAACATCAAATAAGAAATCGCGGGTTCCGATCTGCACTTCCGTTCGTAGAGTTTGATTATTACCGCCGAAGTTGGTTTCTTGATAACTCAAGGAACCGAAGAAACCACTCGCAGAACTGATACCACCTCCGGCGGCGATCGATCCCGTATTTTGTTCCTGCACATTCAGCACTACTACCACCTTCGTTGGGTCAGTTCCCGGATTCAACGTTACATTCACATCCTGGAAAATACCCAAGCCATACACCCGTTGCAAATCAGCTTGAATCCTATCCCGATTAAAAATATCTCCAGCTTCTAAACTCAATTGCCGAGTGATAATATACTCCCGCGTTTTCCCCCTAACCGGTTCTCCAGTCTCTTCTATATCCTGTCCATCCCGATTCAGATAAACAATCTCAATATCCTCAATCACCCCTTCAGGAATTACCAGGTTAACTGTGCCATCCTCATTCACATCTGGCGCATCCACAACCTGAGCTAAAATATACCCATTCTCTTGATACCAGGTATTCAAATCTTGAATGCTCACTTGCAAGCGACGCAAGTTCAAGATGTTACCATATTGATCTCCAAAAATCTCATCAATCACATCCTGGGGAACCACCGAAGGAATATCTGTTCCTGGATTAGCATTAATATTCACTTGTCGTAAAACTGGATTAGGCTCTACTTCAAAGGTGACGCGCACACCTAATGGGGTATCCTCTGGAGTCGCTCGCACATTAGAAAAGAATCCCGTCGCAAAAATAGCATCAATATCTTCTTGCAATCGAGAACGAGTTGTCGTCCGTCCAGCTTGGGTACTAATCACCTCAAATACCCGATTTCTTAAGTCACCTTCTACTCCCATCACCATCACCTCGGCAACTAATACCCTCGGTTCTGGTTGTGATGAATTATTTTGGCTCAGTTGAGCTTTTAAGGAAACAGTGTTTGCCGGTACAGTTTCTACCCGAATAGGAGTTTTTGCTATTAGCACATTTTCCTGTATTTCTGATTCCTGAACTTTAGAAAACGGAGTAAATGCTAACGGTTCTGATGTTTCCCCGAATGGTTGCGGTTGAGACAGTTGGGTAAAGGCTAATGTTTGTTGCTCCCTTACTGCCTTTTCCTGTACCTCTGAAAAAGAGGTAAACGCCAATTGCTCTGATGTTTCCCCTAATGGTTGCGGTTGAGACAGTTGAGTAAAGGCTAATGTTTGTTGCTCCCTTACTCCCTTTTCCTGTACCTCTGAAAACGGAGTAAACGCCAATTGCTCTGATGTTTCCCCTAATGGTTGCGGTTGAGACAGTTGGGTAAAGGCTAATGTTTGTTGCTCCCTTACTGCCTTTTCCTGTACCTCTGAAAAAGAGGTAAACGCCAATTGCTCTGATGTTTCCCCTAATGGTTGCGGTTGAGACAGTTGAGTAAAGGCTAATGTTTGTTGCTCCCTTACTCCCTTTTCCTGTACCTCTGAAAAAGAGGTAAACGCCAATTGCTCTGATGTTTCCCCTAATGGTTGCGGTTGAGACAGTTGAGTAAAGGCTAATGTTTGTTGCTCCCTTACTCCCTTTTCCTGTACCTCTGAAAAAGAGGTAAACGCCAATTGTTTTTCTAAAGATTTAGAAGCAACAAACTGTAAAGATTGATGAATAATGGGGATCGATTCTTTCGCCGATCGCGTTATGATCTGCACTAACTGCCCATCGATCTCCCGATCGCTATCAGTCGTATAAGGATAAGGAGAGGGGTCTACCGTTTTTGAAGTATAATCTGAAACTTTACCTTGGACAGCATCGACAAAACCGAGAGTTGCCGAACTTGTTAAAAGAGTCAACCAGACAGGAGACAAGCGCATTGTTTTCACGTTCCGTAAACTTCCACACACCACATTGAACCGTTGGTTTGGCTGTTGAGCCGGGTATGGGTCTTTAGAAAACCCTACGACTCCAGCCAAAACACCTCAATCAACCCCTTAACTTAACACTTCTGGGGAGCTATTTTCATTTTGTCTGGCCTAAAACTCTCTCTAGCACTTGTTCATAGGCTGATTCAACATTACCTAAATCTTGTCTAAACCGGTCTTTATCTAGGATACGCGCTTGGGGGTCTGTTTCATCCTGTTTCCATAGCCGACAGGTATCCGGGCTAATTTCGTCAGCTAAAATAATATTATTTTGGCGATCGCGCCCAAATTCCAGCTTAAAATCAACCAGGATGATACCACACTCTCGGAAAAAGGCGCTCAGGTGGCGATTAATGTCTAGGGACATTTGCCGGATGTGGTCAAGGTCTTCCGGCGTAGCGAGATTGAGGAGCAAGAGGCGATCGCGAGTCAGCAAAGGATCGCCCAAACTATCATTCTTGTAGCAATATTCTACCAGAGGCGGATCGATTGGAGTTCCCAAAGCCAAACCCGTTTGTTTGCACAGACTCCCCGCAGCCCGGTTACGCACAATCACCTCAATCGGCACAATCGTTACTGCTTTGACGCGCATTTCCCGGTCTGAAGGACAATCAACATAGTGGGTGGGAATACCCTGCGCTTCCAACATTTGGAACAAATGACGGGAAATCGCACAATTAATCTGTCCCTTACCCGTAATCGTGCCTCGTTTTTGGGCATTAAACGCCGTCGCATCATCCTTAAAGTAAGTCAGAAGCAGATTCGCATCATCCGTGGTATAGACGATTTTGGCTTTCCCTTCGTAGAGTTGAGTCGGTTCGGTCATAAAACATTGAAAACTGATATCTAACAGCCCTACCATACCTCATCTAGCCAACCTCAATGAGTGATATAGTCAAGTCCAATAACAGTGAGACATTTTTGTAGGGGCGTTTCATGTCGCGTTGGCGTAGCCTGCGCGGAGCGCATAGCGAAACGGCCGCTCGCCCCTACAGATACGGGTATTCTAGACAGGTTCTGTGTGTATATTGTCGTGTCTCAACCTTAATCGAATTGACTATAAACGATTGCCCCTCATCCCCCTACCCCTCCTTTCTAGATTTGATATTACCTTCAAGAAGTAGCAGCAGAAGACATCCAATCATCATCATCCATGGGTTCAACACCACTGGCTAAATCACCACTGCCCGATCCCGCTCCTGCTAACAGACTTCCATATTCTGTATGACGCTCCTCATAGGTTGCCATAGTTGCAAACATCTTTTCGATCCTCTCCTGCGCTTTAAACATGTTTGGGACTATCTTTTCCTTCTCAAAGGATTTAACGATTCTTTCTATGTCTGGATCGTCTTCCACCTCTGGTTTGGTTGCAAATAGTTTGTGAATATCGTGAACTAAGTGTATTATCTCCTGACATCTATTGAGGATCTCTTGTTTATGTCTGCTGTTGCCTTTGGCAAACTCAGCGAAATACGACATCTTTCTTTTTTTGCGTGCGTCATCACTCTCTGCGATCGCCTTACCCCCTTTATATAAAGCCCGACCACTACCGATCACTGTCGCTGCTGTCCAATGTAAACTTTCGGCTCCAACTGCGGCTCCTTGTTCCACAGTTTGTTTGGCGCTCTCTGTTCCTCCTTTCCCTAATTTCCGTTTCTCGCGTATCGCTGTACCCGTACCATAAGCTGCATCTGCATAGCCTAAACCCGTCCCTAAACCGGGCAGGATTAGATCTCCAACTGCAAAAATTCCGGCTTTTCCCCAAGTTATTCCTAAATCTTTGACGGCCGCAACTGCCTCATCAGTGCGTTTTGACTCTAGTTTTTCAGTAATACGTTTGGCTTGGCGACCTATTTGCTGGAGTTGAGGGTATCCTTGTCGAATCTGTTGATTTTTCTCTTGAATCTCTGCCTTAATCGGCGAAATAGCGGAGTATCCAGCATCATCGCTATCACTCTCAGAATCACTTTCATCTGCCAGAAGTGAGCGATATTCATCTGGCCCTCTTTGGATCAGTCCCTGTTGCACCCCATGGGTTATCTCAAGTGGTTCTCGTTGCAGGTGTGATTTCATCTGCAATTGGCCGTTCAGTTTGTTTTGCTTTGCTCGTTGTAACGTTGCTTCCCGTGAGAGGAGATAAGGAGCGCTAATCCGCTCGACCACTGTTTTAGCCATGGTATCCGCTTGTTGTTCCTGTGGATCGCTAGATTGCCCGGAGTAGGATTTGGCTTGCAGGGGGATTTGTGAGAGTTTCGCCGCCCAGTCCACCCCATTTCCCCCAGGTTTCCACTCTGGAAGTTCCTTTTTAGTCTTTTTTGTGGCTTTCGGTTGAAGAACAGGGGAAGGGCCAAACCGAGCTTTTGCCGGGTCTGAGGAATGGCGATCGGAACTCCGAGTTTTATATTGGCGGCTCATGACAAGTTTTGGGGTTGTCGATTTCCCTATGATACAGCGCTTCGCGCGGTAATAGGTAATAGGTAATGGGTGATAGAAGAGGGGTAAACCCGCGATCGGCTAATCACTCATTTGAAACTTCCCTCGGTATAATGGATTAGCATACACTAACCCCACCCCCATCCCTAGCAACTCTGTAGCGTTTGAGTGTAACTATGATTTCATCAGAAGTAAAAGCCGTCCGTTGGACAATTGATGATTTAGAAGGATTCCCCGACAATGGCACAAGGTATGAGATTATTGATGGAGAATTATTCATGACCAAATCGCCCCATTTATATCACCAAAGAATCACCACTAGAATTGGTCGATATCTGGAAAGTTGGTCAGAGCAAAGTGGTCTCGGTGTACCTGTCGTTGCACCCGGTGTGATTTTCTCGGATAGTGATAATGTTATCCCTGATGTGATTTGGATCTCTCATGAACGTCTGACCGAACTTTTAGATGATTCGGGACACTTGACGGGTGCGCCAGAGTTGGTTATTGAGGTATTATCGAAGTCAGAGAAGGATAAAAAGCGAGATAAAGAAACAAAGTTAAAGCTCTATTCGGTGGAAGGAGTGCAAGAATATTGGATTGTAAATTATCAACAACGAGAAATAGAAATCTATCGTCGTAACCAAGGAAGTTTAGAAAAAGTAGCCACCCTATTTGAGCAGGATACGCTCACCAGTCCCCTTTTGCCAGAGTTTGAATGTTCTCTAGAAGTATTGTGGAACTACTAGTATCAATTAAAAATTAAAAATCGATCTATAGCAAACCTAAATGAGTTGTGTAATGGCTGCCCCTCTCCCGTGCTTGTCTTGTAGGGGTTTCATTGAACTACAATGCTGTAATGCCCATTTTCCAGTTTTTTTTATCAGAATGGACTTTCAAGCAAAATAGTATCAGAAACACATAAAAAAAACGACTATATTGAAGTGAAATCAAGAGACATCAACCCGTATAACAACTGGAATTTATGGTCTATTGATATAGACAAAATATAGACGAAGGATACATAAATTGAATTGGAAAAATCTGATTGAATTCAAAAAAAGCTGGTAGGCTTAAAAGGATAAGCAGTCGTAGTGGGCACGCCAGTTATGGTATTCACGTTATCGGTAGAACCAACCCAAACGAATTCACAACGGAGTTTAGGGCGAGTGTTGGTGGTCGAAGATGAAGAACTGATTCGGGAGACGGTCGCCTTATCCTTACGGGATGAGGGATTTGAGGTGATCGCGGCTGAAGATGGTCGGACGATAGTAGATTTATTTCATCAACAACACGAGGGAAGCGATCGCTCCCTAGAGTCGATCGATGCGATCGTCCTCGATCTGATGTTACCCTCCATTAATGGTCTCGATCTCTGCCGTTGGCTACGTCAGAAAGGACAAACTGTACCGATCCTGATTCTCAGTGCTAAAGGCTCGGAAACCGATCGCGTCGTCGGCCTAGAAGTCGGTGCAGATGACTACCTGACCAAACCCTTCGGTGTGCGAGAATTAGTCGCCAGAGTTCGCGCTCTCCTGCGACGTAACCGCTACCCCATCCCCCCATCTAACCCTTCAGTGCTGAGAATCAAAGACATTACCCTATTTCCCCAAGAATGCCGGGTGATCGTCCGCGACCAAGAAATTAGCCTCTCGCCGAAAGAATTCCGCCTCCTGGAGCTATTTATGAACCATCCTCGGCGAGTGTGGTCGCGAGACCAACTGATTGAACGGATATGGGATGCGGACTTCATGGGAGACACCAAAACCGTAGACGTACATATTCGTTGGCTACGAGAAAAAATTGAACTCGATCCGAGCCACCCAGAATACTTACTCACCGTTCGTGGATTTGGATACCGCTTTAGCTAACTCGACTCTGCCATTGAGAATTCCATCCAAAACCTAGACCATGGGGTGATAATCAAGGGAAGCTTTCATCAATTGAGAATACTGTGATTGTGCCACTATTCGGATTCTTGCTGGGATTAGCCATAGGTTTGCTCCTATGGCTAGGATGTCAACTGCGCTTAGAACTACAAATTAAGCAAATTCTACCGGAATTGACTGGCCATTCAGGACTGATGCGCCGCTTCCCCGATCGCCTCCTGCGGGCGATCGCCTATCAACGGCAACATCAACACCATCTACAACAACAAATCGACTACTGGAAATCCATCCTCACTGATGCTCCCTTGGGACATTTACAAGTCGATGACCAAAACCAACTGATCTGGTGTAACACCCAAGCCTACGAAATCTTGGGCATCCATCCTCCCCAATCCAATAGCCCCCGTCTCCTGTTAGAAGTGGTTCGCTCCTACGAACTCGATGAACTGATCGAGCAAACCCGCACCACCCAAAAACCGGCGGAAAAACAATGGCACTTTCAACCCATTGCCCCCACCCTAGACCCGGAAAACACTAAGCGGCGATCGCTCAAACCCAAAATCGCCCTCAAAGCCTATAGCCTTCCCCTCTCCCAAGGTCGTGTCGCAGTCTTCCTCGAAAACCGCCAAGAACTGGTCACCTTAGCCAACCAGCGCGATCGGGCCTTTTCCGATGTGGCTCACGAACTCAAAACCCCCCTCACCTCCATTCGCCTCGTGGCCGAAACCCTGCAAACTCGCCTCGATCCCCCCCTCCGCAACTGGATCGATCGCCTCCTGTCCGAAGTCATTCGCCTCAGCGATATTGTCCAAGTTCTCCTCGATCTAAGCCAACTCGAACGGGGATCGAGCTACAGCCTCAAGTGGAAATCTATCAACCTACCCGATCTGATCCGCTCCTCCTGGCTATCCCTCGAACCCCTAGCCCGACAGAAAGAAATCCAACTCCAATACTCAGGCCCAGAACAGCTCTTTATCCACGCTGACGAACATCGGTTATGCCGAGTTTTAATTAACCTACTCGACAACAGTATTAAATATAGTCCCCTTCACGACCACATCTGGGTTAAACTAAGCCTAGAAAAATCAGCCAGTGCAACCCCCCAATCCTCTCAACACTTCGTGCATCTTCAAGTGATTGATGGCGGAGTCGGCTTCCCAGAAACTGACTTGCCCTACGTCTTCGAGCGATTCTATCGGGGAGAACCTTCCCGCGCCAGAGTCCTCTCTAACTCCAAAATCACTCCCACTCCATCTGAGACATCTTCAGATACCCCACCAACCCCCTTAACTCACAGTAGCGGATTAGGATTAGCCATTGTGCGGCAAATTGTCGAAGCTCATCAAGGATGGGTGAGTGCCAGTAACCATCCAGAAACCGGTGGGGCCTGGATTGAAATCTATCTCCCTCAATATCCATCAGGGGATTTCAGCCAAAATTAACCCCAACCTAGCCTCGGCTAGGGCCTTCCAGTTCCCTCAGACCCTAATCATTTTCAATTTTGAATTTTGAATTTTTAATGGAACTACCCCTGTTCTGGGCAACTTCTTGTAAGATTTGTAAAGATCGCCCATCAGGTCGATCGCCGGGACTGCCCAACCAGCCCACCCCTTTCCTTAATAACCTCTGAACTCAACTATCCCATTCGCAAGTATTACCACAATGATGGAGGCTCCTTCGGGTCATCTACCTAGGGATGAACGATTACAAAAAATTTTATCTCGTTGGGGAGTCGCTTCCCGACGACAGGCAGAGGTCATGATCCAAGCGGGTCGGATTCGCATTAATGGCCAAGTTGTACATCAACTCGGCCAGAAAGCTAACCCCGATCGCGACACCATCGAAATTGATGGTTCTCCCCTTTCCCGTCACCACCGTCCCAAACCCCTTTATCTGCTCCTCAACAAACCCCTAGGAGTCATTTGTACCTGTGCCGATCCCCAAAATCGCACCACAGTCTTAAACCTACTTCCTCCCACTCTGTCTGAAAATACCGGTATTCATCCAGTCGGCCGTTTAGATATTGATTCCACAGGTGCGCTACTACTGACCAATGATGGAGATTTTACCTTTCAGATGACCCACCCTCGCCATAGTATCCCCAAAACCTATCGGGTTTGGGTAGAAGGGATTCCCCCAGAATCGGTTCTTGACCACTGGAGAAACGGTATAGTTTATGAAAATATCCAAACTCTACCGGCTCGAGTGAGGCGAATGCGATCCCAAGGCACTCACAAAACCCTGCTAGAGATTATCTTATGGGAAGGTCGGAATCGACAAATCCGTAAGGTGGCCCAAGCCCTGGGGCATCCAGTAGTCAGTCTTCATCGCAGCGCCATTGGCTCGATTCGACTACAATCCTTACCTAGAGGCCAATATCGAGATCTAAGAGACTTTGAAATTGAAGCATTGAGAGGAAACTGTGGTACAAAACAGATCGGTGGTGAAGGAGCGTAATTGATGAAGAAACAGAAGACCATACAATCCTCGACAAATGAGTTTGAGTCCTTGAAAATGGTTCTTATTGACCTGGGGTCTCAATTGCGAGATCGCCGTCAGGAAAAAGGTTGGAGTTTAGACTACATTGCTACGAAAACTCGTATTCGCCAACGCTTGCTAGGGGCGATCGAAGAGGGAAAACTC
Source organism: Roseofilum capinflatum BLCC-M114 (assembly GCF_030068505.1). NCBI lineage: Bacteria > Bacillati > Cyanobacteriota > Cyanophyceae > Desertifilales > Desertifilaceae > Roseofilum > Roseofilum capinflatum. The sequence continues at coordinate 19,912 of NZ_JAQOSO010000002.1, read as the reverse complement.
GAACAACTGCCTGAACCGGTTTATGTCCATTATTTTCTCAGACGCTATGCCGATTTTTTAGGCTTTGACGGCTGCCGTTTTGCTAGTCCTTTCCCCTCAGAATCTCGGTTTAATTTACTCAAGCCCTCTTGGATGCGTTTACCGATGTGGCAATTGCGCCCAGTGCATTTGTATATGTTGTATGTGGCGATTATTTTTGCTTCAGTCAATGGCCTTTCTTATTGGATCGAGCGTTCTGTGGGGACATCGATAGATTATTTAGTTGAACAACCGGCAACAGAAACGGAGGCGATCGCTTCTAGTCCCCCCTCTGTTCCTTCTCCAGAACCTGAACCCACTTCCCTGGTGGTAAAATCCCAACCTGATGGTGACTCGGTAGAACCGGTTCGTGTCAGTGTGGTGGTTACTGAACCGGCTTGGGTACGCATTGAGGCTGACGGAGAAACGGCTTTTGAGGGAACCCTGAATGAGGGAACCCAACAAACTTGGGTCGCGAATCAAAAATTGATTATCTTAGCGGGTAATGCAGGCGCTGTTTCAGTTGCCCTTAATGAGGGAAAATCCCAGAAACTTGGAGAACGGGGTGCTGTAGAAGAAGTGATCTTTACAGCTAACCAGCTCTCCCGCAGTTAAGGCCACTTTAAGATCGGCCATAGAGTTGTGTTAGGAGTTGCAGGCGATCGCACAACCACTCGCTAATGGAGTCCGGACGATAACGCCAACTCCAATTTCCCTCTGCTTTTCCAGGGGTATTCATCCGCGCCCGTTGATCTAAACCGAGCAAGTCCTGCATGGGAATAATGGCCCAGTTGGCTACAGAAGACAAGGCCAAACGAATCAGATCCCAATGAATCCCATTGGGACTTAAATGACCCAAATAGTTCACCACGCGATCGCACTCCCAATCGGGCAGATCGCTCTCAAACCAGCCCAAGGTCGTATTATTATCGTGGGTTCCCGTATAAATCAAGCAGTTGCGCGGCAAGTTATAGGGCAAAAAGGGATTACCGGGGTCGGAACCAAAGGCAAAATGTAACACCTTCATCCCTGGAAAGCTAAACTTATCCCGCAGGGCTTCCACTTCTGGGGTAATAATCCCCAAATCTTCTGCTAACACTGGGAGCTGACCCAAAGTTTCCTCTAGTTTCTCAAAAAAGGCTTCCCCAGGAGTTTCCATCCAAGTGCCATTAACCGCCGTTTCCTCCCCTTCAGGAACCGCCCAAAAGGACTCAAACCCCCGGAAATGGTCGATGCGAATCCAGTCCACATAGTCGAGCATGGTTTGGAAGCGATCGATCCACCACTTAAACCCAGTCTTCTCTAAATACTCCCAGTCATAAACCGGATTTCCCCATAACTGACCGGTTTCACTAAAATAATCTGGCGGTACACCGGCCATCAACTCCGGTTGTCCCGTTTCCTCATCAATCAAAAAGTTATCCCGATTCGCCCACACATCCGCACTATCATGGGCCACATAAATGGGAATATCGCCAATAATTTCCACGTTCTTCCCATTGGCATAGCTTTTGAGCGCATCCCATTGTTGGAAAAACTTAAATTGGGTGAACTGGTGATAAAAAATTCTCTCTTTTAACCGCTCTTGAGACGCTTTCAGAGCGCTCTTATCCCGGTCAACCAACTCTTCATCCCATTCATACCAGGGTTTTCCCTCCTGATCGTCCTTGAGCGCCATATACAACACATAATCATCGAGCCAACTGGCTTTTTCCTGGCAAAAGGTCTCAAAGGCTTTTTCAGCTTTACTGGAGTCTTGCAATTTTGCCTGAAAGGTTTGACAGGCTTTTTCCAATAAGGCTGTTTTTACGGCAATGACTGGCTCGAAGTCTACCCAATCTAAAGGAAATTCGGGCAGATGGGCAAAATCTTCTTCTTGCAGTAAACCGTCATCCTTAAGTCGCTCAGGACTAATGAGCATGGGATTCCCAGCCATGGCGGAGTAGCACATATAGGGGGAATTCCCAAAGCCAGTTGGCCCTAGGGGCAAGATTTGCCACAGTTTTTGGTGCGTGTGGGCAAGAAAGTCAACAAAGCGATATGCTTCGTGGCCTAAGTCTCCAATACCAAATCGACTCGGAAATGAGGTGGGATGGAGTAAGATGCCACTAAGTCTGGAAGAGGGCATATTTTACAATTGGCATATTTTGCAGCTAACATGATGACCTTATCATGTTCTTGGGATCTCCTTGGGTTTAAATTTAATGCCCTCTCCCTAAATCCCTCTCCCAAGGGAGAGGGACTTTCCCCCTTCTCCTGTGGGAGAAGGGGGTAGGGGGATGAGGGCAATATGTTATGTTCATGCCCTCTCCCTAAATCCCTCTCCCAAGGGAGAGGGACTTTCTCCCCTTCTCCTGTGGGAGAAGGGGGTAGGGGGATGAGGGCAAGCAAATCTTTAATCTCTCACTTGAACTATGGAATATCGTAATCCTACGCCGACGGTTGATATTATTATTGAGATGATTGACCGGCCGGAGCGCCCGATTGTGTTGATTGAACGGAAAAATCCTCCTTTTGGATGGGCCATTCCTGGAGGGTTTGTGGATTATGGGGAGTCGGTGGAAACGGCGGCTATCCGGGAAGCGCAGGAGGAAACGGGGTTATCGGTGGAGCTGGTGGAACAGTTCCATGTGTATTCCGATCCCGATCGCGACCCTCGTCAGCATACCCTATCGGTGGTGATGATTGCCGCAGCGATGGGGGAACCTCAAGCGGCTGATGATGCTAAGAATTTGGCTTTGTTTGAGTTGTGGCAAGTGCCGTCGGATTTATGTTTTGACCATGACAGCATTTTGAAAGATTATTGGATGTATCGCAATTATGGATTGCGTCCGAGGTTATTTTAAGTGGATGTGAGGAATTACCATGACTCGTAAAGTGATTCAAACCGATCGCGCTCCGGCTCCGGTTGGGCCTTATAATCAAGCGATCGCTGCTACCGGTGAGATGTTGTTTGTTTCTGGTCAAATTGCGATCGATCCCAACACCAATCAATTGGTCTATAGCGATGATGTGGCCAAACAAACCGAACAGGTGATGAATAACCTGAAAGCGGTTCTAGAGGCGGCTGGCGCGACGTTTGAGAATGCCGTAAAAATGACGATTTTCCTCAAGGATATGGGTGATTTTGCTACCGTCAATCAGGTCTATTCTGGCTATTTTAACCCCGAAACCGCCCCCGCTCGCGCTTGTGTAGAGGTAGCCCGTTTACCGAAGGATGTTTTGGTCGAAATTGACTGTATTGCCGTTCTTTAGGGAATGGGGAATGGGGAATAGGGAACAGGGAATGGGCAAAAGGCAAAAGGCAAAAGGCAAAAGGCAATGGGGAATGGGGAATAGGCAATAGGCAATAGGCAATAGGCAATAGGCAATAGGCAATGGGGAATGGGGAATGGGGAATGGGGAATGGGGAATGGGGAATAGGGAACAGGGAACAGGGAATAGGCAATGCTCCCCATCTCCCCATCTCCTACCAAAAATCATCCCGCCAATTCTGCCCGCGAAGTGCGACAAAGGGCAACGGGTTCAGCTTGGGAGAGGCGATCGCCACCCTTTACCTGCTTTAATTGATCTAACAGCGTCTCCAGCAACTCAATATGATCTGGGGTAAAGAAAATTGAGAACCCATTTCCCCCCAAAGAATACCCCGGTACATACAGCGAAACCTGATCGTGACGAGGGTGACTCGTCAAAATCGTCATCTCCGTACCATCAAGCTTATAGGTCGTATCTGTCCAAGTTTGAGCCATCATTTCACCTCCAATTGCTGCGTTGATTATTTTTTCAACACCCTCATCCTAACCCAGAACCTCCCTGACCGACAACCCATTTTTTGATTTTTTATTCAAACTAGAGATAGGATAGACTTGTAATGGAGAAAACAAATGATCCCAGAAACATTTGGTAAAATCTTGCGTAGGGCACGCAAAGACAAAGGCTACTCTCAAAGGAGCCTTGCCGCCTTGGTCAAGCTTGACTTCACCTACCTGTCCAAGCTAGAGAACGACCGCGCTGACTATCCTCCCAAAGAAGAAGTCATCCGCTCCCTTGCCAAACATCTCGACCTCGACCCCGATATGTTAGTCTGTCTAGCCGGACGCATTCCTCACCAATATGAGGAACTGCTCAAGCAAAACGCCCAAGCCATGCCCATGCTCCTCAGACGGTTACGGGAAAACCCAGACTTCGCCCAAAAGATCTTTCAAGCAGCCAGCGAGGATGCCCCCAGTTGAGTCTAATCAAACCCTACCGCTTTTATCCCAAACCAGAAATCGAGCGTCGGGCCAACGACCTCCTGTCACGCATGGAATACACCTTCAACGTGAAACTCTCTTGGCCCCTAGAAGTAGACCGCATCGCCGATTTGCTGGACTTAGGAGTGGTTTGGGATCAGATTCCCTCAGACGAGTACGGGCCCATAGCGGCCCGCATTCTCCCCCAAAATCGTCAAATTGAACTCAACGAAGAAATACTCACCTTACCCGAAGGATTTCAAGCCTCCACCCTAGCCCATGAAATCGGCCATTGGATGCTCCATATCAACCATGCAGAAGTCCAGGAAGAAGCAACTCATCTCAGCAGCAGTGACGATTCCTTTCTGTGTCGTCCCAATAGTTCCTTAAGCGAACTCGAATCCATTGAATGGCAGGCCCAATACTTTGCCAGTTGCCTGCTCATGCCAGAAACTCTACTGCGCGAATATTGTCATCGTAAAAATCTTACTCGATGGTCTACCCTTTACCAACTGCGAGACCAACTAGGGGTCACCATCTCCAACTTAGTCAACCGACTCCAAGACTTAGGTTGGATTCACATTCCCCAAGGGTCTAGAAAACTCATGTTAGGCCCAGTCAACCGGGAAGAAGAAACACAATCCTGGGGATAGATCATACCAACTTGTAGGGGCGAACGGCCGTTCGCCCCTACAGCCATATCTCATTCTAAAATGAATCAACTATATATCTCAACAATTATTCCCTAGCGAGACATGCGCCGCTTGCGGCGAGCTGCAACTGCTTTACGCTTGCGCTTCTCTTGAGGGGTTTCAAAATGGCGGCGGCTTTTCACATCCGCCAGGATTCCGGCTTTGGACACTTGGCGCTTAAAGCGACGTAGAGCTGAATCAATTCCTTCGTTTTCTCCGACTACCACTTGGGTCATTCTTGTTTTTGTCTCCTAATTTCAGTCAATAGTTGGGTGAACAAGTTTAATTATATTCTATAGCATTGTCAATTGATTCGCGTCCCCCTCCAGACCTCTTGTATGCGGTCTTGTCTGAATGGTGTTCCAGGGTTCGCTTCACAAAAACTTCACAAATGGCGCTCAAGACCAAAAATGATGAGTACAATTACTGATTTTCCTCCACTGGCGAAAAGTCCAGTAGATCTGACGATTGATCGGATTCTCTTTGGGCGTATGAGTAATAAATAACAGAGCATTAATTTAATAAGTACCAAGCTGGCAAGACAGTTTTAGAGGTCTCCACTGCATCAATCCCAGAGATTATGTAAAGAATTGTTGCGTCTTGCATAAAAACAGGTGGAAAAAAACGAGAACCCTATAGAGGGGTAAATTGAATCCACTCTGCACATACTTCTATACGATTCACGATTCGGGTGAATTCCTACCATCATGAGCTTCTTCAAAAACTTCCGCCGTTCCAACTCCCCTAAACCTCAGTCTGAGCCAGGTCAAACCTTCATCCTCGAACCCATCCTCACCCCTTCCGGATTGTTAGTAGATGTAGAGGGGGGGTGGTGAAGCGAATAACACTGATATAGACGTAGATTTAGGGGGAGAAGACATAGACCTAGATGGGGTAGAAACCTCCGAAATAGAAGCAACTCCAGACACTGACTCGGAAGACGTTAGCAATGCAGACGAAACCGATGATACAGAAGAAAGCAACAGTCCTGAAGCAACCGACTCAGAAACCGAGCTAGAAATAGAAGAAGAACTGCCCTTTTTTGACTCCCTCCCCGAACCCAAAGATGCTGAAGATGTAGAAAGTCTCAGCTTAGACAGTGATGGAACCCTTGAAACTGATGGAGAGCAGCAACTGATTTCCGCTCTCTCGGCGAACTCTAGCGAACCCGAAGAAGCAGAAACTCCAGACACCGATGGTACTGAAGAGAACCCAGAAGACACGGTAGAGGAGACAGAAGAAGACAGTGAAGACATTACCCCAGTTTTAGACATTTCCCAACCCAACTTTACCTTTGACTCCGGTATCTTCACCGTCGGAGAAACAGGACAAGTGGAGATTGACTACATCTTTGACGGTGGGGGATACAAGGGAGAACTGGCTATCTTTTCCCTAGACGGAATGGATGAATTTGAACCGGGTTCCGAAGACTTTATTCAAGAAGCAGCCAATCGTTCCTTGAGTAGCTCAGAACAAGGTCATGTGGTAATTTCCGATGCTGATGAAGGCGCGAGATTTAGCGGAAACTTAGGCGAGCGCGACCAAAATGCTGGAGAGTATTTGGGCGTAAAAAGCTTTAATATGCGATCGGGGGATACCTTCGGCGTAATGTTAGTTCCCAATAAAACCGTTGCTAGAGTCTTTGACAATCCAGGACTTGGCGGTTCTGGTCGTCCCCTATTCTCCATGGTAACCTCCAATCCCTATGAAGGCTTCCATGTGGGACAAATTGCCGATGTCACTGGAGATGGCTCTACATTCGTGATGGAAGACATCCGCATGGATGGTAAAACCGATTCCGACTACAACGATATCATCTTCCAGATTCGGGGAGCCAAAGGCAAAGCCGCACTGATGGATGAGGTGCTGGGTGAAGGAGAAGATTGGCGCGAGACGGAGTTAGGTAAAGGGATTATTGAATATGTTAAACCCTATGTCACTCCCGATGCAGTGGATGAAGTCGCAGGAGACTTAGTTGAGGATATAGAGACTTTACTAGAGTTCTTGGACAAGACGACAGAACCAGAAGCGGTAGAGAATTCTGTAGAAGAGAATTTAGGTGAAGAAGCTTTCACTACTGATGTTGTTGAACCGGAGGTGGTGGAGCAGGAGAGCGAGGATAACCTCGTTGAGGAAGGTGAAGATTCTGAAACTGAAAATACGGTAGAACCAGAGGTTGTGCAGGAAGCGACAACGGCTAGTGAAGAGAACTCAGATGAGGAAGAACCAGCAATTACAGTAGAGGAAAATAATTCCGTTGCTGAGGAAGAAGAAGTAGTAGTTGCGGAGACTACGGAGACCGAAAACGGGGAAAGTTCTGATGATTTAGAGGAAAATGCGGTAGAAGCGCAAGAAATTGTTGAAGAGGTTGAGGGAGAGAATACGGATACGGAACCGGTGGAACTGGAACCGACAGTGAAGCAGGAACTGGTAGCGCGGTTGGAAACGCTGACGAGTAACCTGGAGGAGATTGACACCGAAGAGAGTTCGATTACTCAACTGAAAGAAACCGTTACTACCCTCGCGGATAGTTTAACCCGGAACTCTGAAGAGCTTTCCCAGGTGCAGGAAGTGGCAACGACGCGGTTAGTGAACCGGTTGGAAGCAGTAGCGCAGCAGTGGGTGTCGGGGGGAGAAGAACCCACGGTATTCGAGTTTGCGGAAACGGAGCAACCGTTGGTGGGTGTGATTGATACGGGATTTAGTGGGGATAATCCAGATATTGATTATTCTCGGATTACTCTGGGAACCGATTATGTTGAGGGTGATGAGAATCCCTTGTTGTCGGAAGGAGAGGGGAATGAACATGGAACTCATATCCTGGGCATTATTGGCGCAACTCAAGACAATGGTATTGGCATTGATGGGGTGAATGATACGGCTCCTCTGTGGGTGAGTCGCGCCATTGGTTCGGGACAATGGGCAGAGTCTTTGATGGAGTTTGTGGATGCCGCTCAAGAGTCGGGACAACCGAATGCGGTGGTGAATCTGAGTTTGGATTTAACTCAGGTGGATGCCGAAGGGAATGTGACGACGCGCTATGAGTTAACCCCAGAGGAGCGGGAAGCCATTGAATATGCCCGGCAGAATGGAGTGTTAATTGTGGCGGCTGCTGGGAATGATGGGGATGTCATGTCCGTGTTGGGACAAGCCTCTCAGGAGTTCGATAATATCCTCACGGTGGGAGCAGCCGAGCAGGTGAATCCCAGACTGTCGGTGGCTGAAGGGTTTAATCGGGCTGAGTATTCCAGTTATGGTCAAGGGTTAGATTTGTTGGCTCCAGGAGGGACAACGGATAACCCGGTGGTTTCTACGGTGGGTGAAGGTGTCGGAACGATGGCAGGGACTTCCGTAGCCACAGCGAAGGTAACAGGGGCGGTGTCTCAAGTTTGGGCAGCCAATCCAGAGTTGAGTTATCGCCAAGTGGTGGAGATTTTGAAGGAGACGGCGACGGATTTAGATGCACCGAATGGGGATGAGACGACGGGCGCTGGATTGTTGAATCTGTTGGCTGCTGTTCAGGTGGCGAAGGAGACGAAGCCAGAGGTTTATGAACCGGAAAAACTCTTAGCTCCATTGACTTGGGGAGGAGAAGGAACCGTTACCCCACAAGAGCGGGCGGTTAGTGAGAGGTTCTGGAAGAATGGTAAGTATTATGATTGGGTTCCGTATCAAATGAAATGGGGAGATACGTTAAATGCGATCGCCCAACGGACTCTGGGCAGTGGGGCTTACGATTACTATATGTGGATTGCTCAGAAGAATGGTATTCGCAATCCTAACTATATTGTAACGGGAGACTGGATACAAATTCCCCAGGAAGTCCCTGCTAGTCCTGTAGTTGTTAACCCTGTAATTGAACCGAAAATTCCTGTCCCCGTTCCTCCACCTGTGTCTATCAGTCCGGCGGCAAAACAAAGTATTGAGGAACTCTATCAACAAAATAAGACAACATTGGGCCAGAAAACGGGTGAGATTATCGACTTGGGTAATGGATTTCTGAAGCAAAACTTTGAAGGGGGTTATATTATCTGGAATGGGCAGAAAGCGTTAGTTTATTTCTTGGGAACAGGAACGCCTAAATTCCCGAAACCGACACCTGAACCCAAATCATTGATCTATGGATCGCTTGTTCAAGGTTCTGGAGCAGCCGTTTACTATATCGATAATGGATATCGCCGTGATATTCCCGATCCAGAAACGTTCTATCTCATGGGTTTCGAGGTGAAAAATATTAATCGGATTCCAGATAGTCAGTTGAATACTATTCCCTTGGGTAGATCCATGCCTTCACGGAAAAATGGCGCTCTAGTTCAAGGTTTTGGCTCAGAAGTTTACTATATGGAAAATGGGTATCGCCGCCATATTCCGGATGCAGTGACGTTTAATGTAATGGAACTCAATTGGGGAGGGATTCAGCGAGTTTCGACTGAAGATTTGAATGATATTCCTTTGGGGAATCCTTTACCGTCTCAGCGTGATGGTGCTTTGTTACATGGTGATGGGCCGGCAGTGTATATTACGGAAAATGGCTACCGTCGCCTGATTCCCGATCCAGAAACCTTTAAGGCAATGGGGTTAGATAAGGCAGATATTCAGTTTATTTCCGAGAGTAGTTTGCAAACTATTGCCTTGAAAAATCCTTTACCTTCACGGAAAGATGGTACTTTGCTTCAAGGTTTTGGCTCGGAAGTTTACTACATGGAAAATGGCGATCGTCGTCTAATTCCTGATGGTGTCACTTTCAATACGATGGGATTGGATTTAGCTGATATTGAGCAAGTGTCTAATGATGATATTAATGCTATTCCATTGGGCGAACCTCTACCATCCCAGCGTGATGGCGCTTTGTTACATGGTGATGGCCCAGCAGTGTATATTACGGAAAATGGCTACCGTCGCCTGATTCCCGATCCAGAAACCTTTGATGCTATAGGGCTAGATAGGGGAGAGATTCAGTTTATTGCCGAGAGTAGTTTGCAAACTATTCCCTTGAAAAATCCTTTACCTTCACGGAAAAATGGCTCTTTGGTACAAGGTTCTGGCTCGGAAATTTACTATATGGAAAGTGGATTCCGTCGCTTGATTCCGGATGCAGAAACTTTCGATAAAATGGGTTTGGATATGGAGGATATCCAGCATGTTTCAGATGCTGATGGGAATGCGATTCCTTTAGGTCAACCTTTGCCGTCGTTATCTGAGGTGACACAGGATAATAAACTCTCTCCCGCTCAACAGATTTCGTTCAATCAAACCACTCAAGAGTCTGTCAATCCTCAAGATGTCAATGATATTTATACCTTTACTGTAGACCGCCCTCAATATGTGCGTTTGGAGTTAGATGGGTTAAGTGATAATGCCAATATTGAATTGATTGAAGATGTGAATCATAACCAGCAGCTAGATATTGGTGAAGTTCTAGGGCGATCCGATAAAGCGGGTAGCGATTCGGAGGCATTCACTCGTTTTCTCACTCCAGGACAATATTATGTGAGGGTTGCATCTGGTACTCAACACGCTAATACGGACTACAATTTAAGTCTGCGAGGTTGGTTAAATGTTCAGCCGGATAATGGGCCGCAACCCGTCAATAGAATACAAGGTATAGGCGGACAAAAGGGCTATAAAATCGACTCGGTTTATTTTAGTGATGTTACGGGAGACGATCAGGCAGATGCAGTGGTTGTGAATAACTGGGGAACAACTACTCGTCGGTCAAATAGTTCTGAATTTTTGCGGAATGAGACTTGGACAGAATTTCCCCATTTTGGCTCACACCGAACGTTCTTTGCTGATGTCAATGGTGATGGTAAAGCGGATGCTATTGCTGTGAATGACTTTGTTCATCCTGATGTGGATGCTGTTTATGTCAAACTTTCTAATGGTTCTGAGTTCCTGGAAACCCAAAAATGGACGGAATTTGGTTACGGAGGAAAATATGGAACGTTTTTCGCTGATGTAACTGGTGATGGTAAGGCAGATGCCATTGTGGTTAATGATGAAGGAGTTACGGTTCGGCGATCGGATGGTACTCGCTTTTTATGGAATGAACCTTGGACGACTAATGGTTACGGAGGAAAATATGGAACGTTTTTCGCTGATGTAACTGGTGATGGTAAGGCAGATGCCATTGTGGTTAATGATGAAGGAGTTACGGTTCGGCGATCGGATGGTACTCGCTTTTTATGGAATGAACCTTGGACGACTAATGGTTACGGAGGAAAATATGGAACGTTTTTCGCTGATGTAACTGGTGATGGTAAGGCAGATGCCATTGTGGTTAATGATGAAGGAGTTACGGTTCGGCGATCGGATGGTACTCGCTTTTTATGGAATGAACCTTGGACGACTAATGGTTACGGAGGAAAATATGGAACGTTTTTCGCTGATGTAACCGGTGATGGTAAAGCCGATGCCATTGTGGTTAATGATGAGGGAGTTACGGTTCGGCGATCGAATGGTAGTAGCTTTTCATGGAATGAACCTTGGACGACTAATGGTTATGGGGGTGAAGGTGGCCCGGGCACAATTGTTAAAGGAAGCGGCCCTGAAGTGTATTTTATTGATGGAATAGTACGCCGTCATATTCCTGATGCTGAAACTTTATCCTATGTGGGAGTGGGATATATTACTTCTCAAAATTCTCTTTCTGATGAGGATTTGAACTCAATTCTTCTAGGCGATCCTTTACCATCCCGGAAGAATGGAGCATTAGTCAAAGGTTCTGGGCCAGAAGTTTACTATATGGAAAAAGGTCAGCGTCGTCATATTCCCGATGCTGAAACTTTCGAGGCAATGGGTTTAGACTGGGGTGCGATTCAGTATGTCTCAGAACGCGATTTGAATGATATTCCTTTGGGTTTACCTGTGCCTTCAGTAAAGGATAGTCGTCCATCTAATCCAAATCCAGGTTATATTTACAATGACAATGACTACTTAAAGGCATTGTATCAAGATAATGTTGGGAATCGTTTAGGAACTAATGCTCACAATCACGATCATATAATTCGTGAAGCTCTTGATACTATTGATGGAGATGGAGATGGGAGAGTTCATGCCTTAGTTGGTGGAGAAGTCGTTTCTGCGAAAAATGGACAACACATCAAGGATTGGAAATATAATGGTGAGGTTGCTATTTACAATAAAGAGCTAAATAAAACCTTTATTTATTGGCATTTTGCTCCAGGATCGGTAAACACATCACTTCTGGGACAAACAATTAATGCAGGTGACTTTATTGGTCGCGAAGGTAATACTGGGTCATCTTATGGGGCCCATACTCACGTTCAGATTCATAATGGTCGCGGGCCAAACTATGCTTTTGAAGCTCGATTGCATATTCCTTCTGTCTTCCAAGATGCTGTAAGAAAGGGACTGGTTAAGTTCCCATAATGGTTGAACGCGACAGTGTAGGGGCGAACGGCCGTTCGCCCCTACAGATTTGGGTACATACCGACAATTTTTGGCGATCGCTTTCTATCTTGGTGTAAAATGAGGAAGAATTTCTGCTTTTCTTACTTATGAAACGAGATCGCCGTTCCATTCGTCTTAAAGGATATGACTACAGTCGATCGGGTCACTATTTTGTTACCGTTTGTACCTATCAACGTCAATGTTTCTTCGGTGAAATTATTGAAGGTGAAGTCCAATTAAATAACCTGGGACAGATTGTAGCAGAGGAATGGCAAAAATCTGCGGACATTCGACAGGAAATTCAATTAGATTTGTGGGTGATTATGCCTAATCATATGCATGGAATTGCGATCATTGATTCTGAAAACCCGCATCCAATTATACAATCAGAAAACCAGACAACCCAAACAGGAATTATAAAGCCAATGAAACCGCGATCGCTCTCTTCATTGATGGCGGGATTTAAATCAGCAACAACCAAGAAAATTAATCAATTTCGTTCAGCTCCAGGAACTCCCGTTTGGCAACGGAACTATTACGAACACCGAATTCGTAATGAAGAATCTTTACAGAAAATTAGGCAATATATTTGTACCAACCCCCAACAATGGAAATCTGACCAATTGCATCCCCAAAATCCATCTAAATGGTAAACATGAAGCAGCACATTGTAGGGGCGAACGGCCGTTCGCCCCTACAGTCATCAGAGAAAGGTGATCGATCGCCTCCCTCATTTCCATTAAGCCAAGAAACCGGGTTTTTCAGTAACTTTTGCTTCTGAACCCGTCGAGGTGGCAAAAACCCGGTTTCTGAGTCTCAGGCGATAGGCGAGCCATTGCTGGGGCGATAATGGGAGGCATGGTTCAGGCGATCGCACCGGAGAAGAGGTTGTGGGGGCGATAAAACTCCGTTTCGCTTCGCGATCGCTTAAGTTATAATCAATGAACCATTCAACTCATCATTTGCATCCATAATGAGTATCACTGAAACTCAAGGTATCACCTCTGAAACCATCCTAGAATCTCTCCGGGAAATCTACCCTCACATTCAGAAACAATACCAAATTAATCAGCTAGGACTTTTTGGTTCCTATGTTCGAGGAGAAGCGACTGAAACGAGCGATATCGATGTACTGGTTGAATTTAGTCCGGACATTAATTTTGGTCTAATTACCTACTGTCAACTTGAAAATTACTTGAGTGAAAGACTGGGGAAAAAAGTCGATCTGGTTACTAAAGATGGATTAAAACCCTATATTGGCGAACAGATACTCAAGGAAGTGGTTTACTTATGAGCCGCACGATCAAAGACTATTTACAAGATATTATCGATGCGATAAACAACGCAGAAGAATTTATCACGGGTTTTGATTTTGATACCTTTGAATCCGATCAAAAAACAATTTTTGCTGTTACCCGTGCTGTAGAAATCATTGGCGAAGCATCTAAACAAATTCCGCCAGAATTCAAAGAACAGTATCCTGATATCCCTTGGAAGGAAGTTGCTGGAATGCGGGATAAAATGATTCATCATTACTTTGGGATTAACTTAAAAATCCTCTGGAATACGGTGAATAACGATTTGCCACCGCTAAAAGTCACTATCCAAACTATGCTAAACACTATACAACAGTAAAAACCGGGTTTTGAAGTCATATTTGCTGCTTAAGCGATGTCTGTGGCAAAAACCGGGTTTCTGAGTCTCAGGCGATATGGGAGCCATTGCTGGGGCGATAATGCGAGGCATCGTTCAGGCGATCGCACTGGAGAAGCGGTTGTGGGGGCGATAAAACTCCGTTTCGCTTGGCGATCGCATCTTGGGTAGGGGCGATCGGGCGAGGCATTTCAGGCGATCGCACAATCCTCTAAAATTAAAAGGTCAAAAACGGGTCGTCTCAATGTCCGATATTTTCATCACCATTCGCAATCAAGACGGTTACGCTATGGCTTCTTATCAAGGAACCCTGTTTGTGGCGATCGCCCAACAAGATGGAACGGCGATCGGCGAAAAACCCGTTAATTGGCGCTGGGCAGATGCTCAGTTTCCCGATCTGCCTCCTGGAGAGTATACAGCGATCGCCTTCCATGAATCGGTCAACCCTCCAGAAGCCTCTCAAGATGTTACTCTAGGAGTTAATGAGCTACTTGAAGTTCGATTTATCTACCTCGAACCAGAGCAACAACTCTTAGATATTCGTATTAGAACTTTTCCTCTTGACCTATGAGTATCGATATTAATCCCATTAATGATTCAGAATCCATACGTGCTTATCGTCATCGAATTCTAATTTTTACCCAAGATCTTAAAGAAGAAACCGATCCTAAAAAACGAGCTTTAACTGCTCTATATCTGGCAGAAGCAGCAACTACACTAGCTCGTCTAGAAACTGAAAATAATCAATAATTGCGACATTTCCTCTCGCCCACCCCAAGAAACCGGGTTTTTAGGTCGCTTTTACTGCTTAAGCAATATCTGTAGCAAAAACCCGGTTTCTAAAGTTTAGGGGCGATCGGGCAAGGCATGGTTCAGGCGATCGCACGGGAGAACCGCTTGTGGGGGCGATAAAACTCCGTTTCGCTTCGCGATCGCCCTTATAATGAACGTGACCATACTAATAGTACCCATCTCATGCAAGCAAACCTTAACTCTACTCTGGTTGAACTGAAGCAACATATCGAGGATCTTCCAGTTGGCGATCGCTGGGCATTACTAAAATGGTTAGTAGAATTATTACAACAAAACCCTCTGAGTGCTGAAGAAGAAAAAACGAAAATCAATCTTGAAGCAGTACATCACATCTGCGATCGGATCAGAAATTTACCCGTTCTTGATAGTCGATCAACTGACGAAATCATTGGCTACAATCAATTTGGAGGTTTAGATTAGTGGTCATAGATCCCTCGGCTATTCTAGCAATTATATACTTTTTTCAAGATCCAACCATTTTTTTCTAAGATCTTACAAAAATTTTTTCCAGAAACTAACTTCATACTGCAATTTCCACAATGCGATCGGTTTCTTGGAGCTGGGAACTTTCATTGGCGACTTCCAACCATCCCATAATTGCTTCTTGCAGATTCTCCATAACTTCTTCCCAAGAATCTCCCTCAGTAATACATCCGGGAAGAGCTGGAACTTCTGCCCAATATCCGCCCTCTTCGGCTTCATGAATAATTGCTTTAATCTTCATAAATTGAACCGCGTACAGTATTGCTCCAATCTAGCATTGTTGATGGCGATCGCCAATCTGTGGAGTTGATCGGGGAGCGATAGTGCGAGGCATCGCTCAGGCGATCGCAGGGGAGAAGTGATTGTGGGGGCGATCGGGCGAGGTATGGTTTAGGCGATCGCCTCTCTGCTCAAAAATTAGTCATAATCGAGGTAGAGTAACAGGACGTACAACTATGACAACTCCAACCGAAACGCCCATGGGCAAAATTATCACCACTTTAAACATAACTAACCGTATCGACCAAGCTAATGCCAAACAAGGTTTAATTCCGTCAGAACAAGTGCGATCGCTGACCCTGAATAATGTGCTTGTAGATACAGGAGCAAGCACCTTGTGTTTACCTTCCGAGGCGATCGCCCAATTAGGCTTAGAATTGCTCAAAGAAGTTGATGTAGCCACTGCCAATGGCTTCAGTAAAGCCCGACTTTTCCAAGACGCGAGGATTTCCTTATTAGGTCGAGAAGGAACGTTTGAATGCTTAGAATTACCAGGAGGACGCGATCCTCTCTTGGGGGTTTTTCCTCTGGAATCATTAGGAATTGAACTGGATTTGAAAAATCAGACCCTTAAAGTGTTACCGGAAACCTCAATGGATACTTATTTGACGATTTTGTAGCACTACGCGATCGCGAAGCGAAACGGAGTTTTATCGCCTCCCTCATTTCCATCAAGCCAAGAAACTGGGTTTTTCAGGTAACTTTTGCTTCTTAACCCGTAGAGGTGGCAAAAACCTGGTTTCTGAGTCTCAGGCGATAGGCGAGCCATTGCTGGAGGGATATAGCGCTTTCCGCTTCGCGGACATGAACGCGCTAGGGAATAGGGAAACCCCCCCTGTGTCCCCCCAAGGGGGGAAGGGAATAGGGAATAGGGTTGTGGTACATGGCTTTGAGCCTTTAAGACTGTACACCATAACAGCGCCAAGCGCTGTTATGGGAGGCATCGTTCAGGCGATCGCATTATGGGTAGGGGCGATCTCTGAATTACACAGTGATATAATTTGATATAAAGTACAGCCATAAAGATGCCGAGAAAACTGAGAGAACTCAAAGCTGAAATTGCCCGTGCTGGATTTGTTTATTTACCAAAGCGAGGTAAAGGTAGTCACGA
Organism: Roseofilum capinflatum BLCC-M114; assembly: GCF_030068505.1. NCBI lineage: Bacteria > Bacillati > Cyanobacteriota > Cyanophyceae > Desertifilales > Desertifilaceae > Roseofilum > Roseofilum capinflatum. The sequence continues at coordinate 3,218 of NZ_JAQOSO010000002.1, read as the reverse complement.
ACGGTGGCGACACCCTCTCCTGAAAAAAACACTCACAATTTCCGGTAAAGATGGCTCTGATGTACCCCCTTACCTAGAAAAACAAGTGGCTCAGTTATTACTTGAATTAGCCAATATTGAAAACAAATAGGAGGATGACGAGTGAGGAATCAGTACACTACAATTATTCAGTGGTCAGAAGAAGACCATCTATTTCTAGTTACCATTCCAGAATTTTCTGACCGAGTGATGATGCCTTGTACTCATGGAAAAACTCGTGCAGAAGCTATTCAAAAAGCGGAAGAAGTGATCGAGATGTATTTAGAAGCTTGGCATGAAGAAGGAGACTCAATTCCTGAACCGCAATTTTTGCAAACAGCTTAACTATCAATACAAAAATCTCGTTGGTGAGTCTTAGGTGTAATAATGCGACCCATCGCTCAGGCGATCGCACAGGAGAAGGGGTTGTAGGGGCGATCGGGCGAGGCATTTCAGGCGATCGCCCCTCGTCTTTCTGTTAAGATCAAGAAAATCTTCTGTTTTTTAACCCCGATCGCAAAATGAAAGTTGTTGCACCACCGAACGGCTACCCCATTGAAATCGGCACACTGCAAACCCTACTGACGGATTTCAAACAAAACTATGGCGATCGCTATCATCTTACGGCTTTAGGTTATTTTGGTTCTTATGCACGAGGAGAAGCCCAAGCAGACAGCGATCTAGATATTGTTTTTCAAAGCGATAAACCTAACTTGCTAAAAACAGCAATTCTCAAACAAGAACTAGAAGAAATTATGGGTTGTTCTGTAGATCTGGTTCGCTGGAGAGAAACGATGAATCCTAGCCTAAAAGTGAGAATTGAGGAAGAAGCCTATTATGTCTAATACCAGCGATCGCACATCCATCATGCGATCGCAAAATCAGTTAGTTTTCGATGTTCCGGATGATAGAATCCTAATACAATATCGGCTTTATCGATACCGCGATCGAGAAGGTCTTGGGTAACGCCTTCTTCAGTTTCATCTCGCTCAATCCAAATTTTACCCCCAGCAATGCGTAAATGTAACATAGTAGTATGGACTCGGCGATCGCCATTCCAGCCAAAACTTAATAACAGAAAACAATTGCGATTGCAAATCGCTTGTAGTTCAATCTCACCATAGCTTGGTTTATACTTCGCATACTCATTAACCACATCGCTAATAATTTCGGCATAGCTATCTAGTTTATGATCCATGTGACAATTTCCTCCTGTTCTGGATTAAAAACGACATAAGAAATTTGACGTTCTTTGACAAACAATTGAATTGAAGGACGTTGAAAGAATGTATTATAGATTTTTTCTGGAATAGCTAAATAAAGCTTGCGATCGTCCTCTTGTTTGGCAATAAACGTTGAATAGAGATAATATTGTCCTACGGCTCGTTCTAGCTCGGTTACCGGAGAAGAGCTGCCAAACACTTTAACTTCAATGGCAATCTTTTCACGCTCTTTTTGAGCCGCAATTACTTTTTCGGCCCCAAGATCGGCATAAACCGTTAAATCTTCAAATGCGATCGTCAAAGGCTCGTCAGTAACCGTCCAGCCTGCTTTAACCAGAGCATTTTTAACTACATCATGATAAAGATCTAGTCGAGGCATAGATTACGAGCCTAAATGAGCTTAGGCTTTTAGTATAGCTCAAAGAACAATAGATTGGATAAGCAAATTTGCGTACTTTCCTGCGGACATAAATATCTCACCTTTGGCGATCGCCTTTCCATTGGTTTCAAATGCGATCGCGCTTCGGTGGTTTTCTGTGGTGCGATCGTACATCCATCATGCGATCGCACTCATCAGTTAGTTTTCGATGTTCCGGATGATAGAATGCTAGAACAATATCAGCTTTAGGGATAATGGAAGACATCGTTCAGGCGATCGCACTGGAGAAGCGGTTGTGGGGGCGATCGCCTAAGTTGATGTAGCCACTGCCAATGGATTCAGTAAAGCACGACTTTTCCAAGATGCGAGGATTTCCTTATTAGGTCGAGTCAGTGGTAGTGCCGTGACAACCCTAAAATGGTGGGTTACGGCGGATTGATAGATTGCTGTCAGAGTCTAGGTTTTAGCCGCCTAACCCACCCTACGCTAATGCACATTTTTAGCTGTGTCACGGCAGTAGGGTGTCCTGCGCGGGAAATAAAATTTACTTGATTTTCGCCCAAATTAATTCCCCGCTAACACACCCTACGCGATCAACTGCCGATCTAAACAAACCAGTTCTCAATCGTCAATCCTTCAAAGTCCACAAAATCGGGTTTTCAGGTCACTTTTGCTGCTGAAGCGAGTCCGTGGTAAAAACCCGGTTTCTGAAGTTTAGGGGCGATCATGGCAATAATTGCCATTTTTTGCCATAATAGAAGAAAGATTCAAGATGACTAGGCTATGAAAACCATGAATGTCTCTCTTCCCGATCCCATGCGGGATTATATTGATCGCCAAGTTCAGAGCGGAGGTTATGGAAGTGCCAGTGAATATATACGTGATCTGATTCGTCAAGACCAAAAGCGAAAAGCTCAAGAACAGTTGGAAAGCTTGCTTTTAGAAGGACTCAACTCTGGTTATGCTACTCCAATGAGCGATCGTGACTGGCAAGCTATTCGCCAAGCTATTCAAGATAAGTTCAGCCAACAGCAACATGGTTGAAATTCGCAAGCGTCCCCAAGTTATTCACGACTATGACTACTCCAACCGAAACGCCCATGGGCAAAATCATCACCACTTTAACAATCATTAACCGTGCTGACCAATCTGCTGCCACACGAGGATATATTCCTCAACAAGAAGTGCGATCGCTAACTCTGAATAATGTGCTTGTAGATACAGGAGCAAGCACCTTGTGTTTACCTTCCGAGGCGATCGCCCAATTAGGCTTAGAATTGCTCAAAGAAGTTGATGTAGCCACTGCCAATGGCTTCAGTAAAGCCCGACTTTTCCAAGACGCGAGGATTTCCTTATTAGGTCGAGAAGGAACGTTTGAATGCTTAGAATTACCAGGAGGACGCGATCCTCTCTTGGGGGTTTTTCCTCTGGAATCATTAGGAATTGAACTGGATTTGAAAAATCAGACCCTTAAAGTGTTACCCGAAACCTCAATGGATACTTATTTGACGATTTTGTAGCACTACGCGATCGCTGCTTGGGTAGCAGGGGGTTTTCATTTTCACAAATTATACCACAACAAAAGCAAAATCTTTGCT
>NZ_JAQOSO010000001.1 GCF_030068505.1 Roseofilum capinflatum BLCC-M114 | reverse complement strand
AGTTTTATCGCGAAGCGTTTCATGTCGGCGACAGCCGAAAACGGAGTTTTATCGCTAACGAAGGAATCTGGGTTTCACACCCCTTTATCCGAAAGTGACAGAAGAGTACATGCGTTTAAGCGGTCACTAACTCAGGACGCTTACTATTGCGAATACCGGAAATCGCCTCAGCATAGTTTGGAGCCTTGAATACCGCAGAACCAGCAACAATAGCATTTGCTCCCGCTTCCAAGACTTGCCAAGTATTATTACCCTTCAAGCCGCCATCAACTTCAATCCAAGGATCGAGTCCGCGATCGTCGCACATTTGACGCAACTTACGAATTTTGGGAACCACTTCCGGAATAAAACTTTGTCCCCCAAACCCAGGGTTAACACTCATGATCAGAATCAAGTCGCACAATTCCAGGACATACTCAATCAACTCTAACGGTGTAGAAGGATTCAGCACCACTCCAGCTTGCTTGCCCAACTCTCTGATTTGTCCTAGAGTCCGGTGTAAGTGAGGAGACGCATTATGTTCAGCATGAACCGAAATAATATCCGCACCGGCCTTAGCAAAGCCCTCCACATACTTTTCGGGTTCCACAATCATCAAGTGAACATCCAGAGGTTTTTTGGTCACCGGGCGAATGGCATCTACGATTAACGGGCCGATAGTAATATTGGGGACAAACCGGCCATCCATAACATCCACATGAATCCAGTCTGCACCGGCTTCATCCACAGCTTTAATCTCTTCTCCCAGGCGGCTAAAATCGGCAGATAGAATTGATGGGGCAATAACAATGGGTTTGGGCATGACGATAGGTATTCTCCAAGGCGTTGTGAATCTCTATCATTTTAACAAAGTCTTTAGCATTACCCTAGCCCTGGGTCAACAAATCGTGTCCAACGTAACAGAACGTCAGTCTTGGGCTTCGTGGACATGAAACGCGCGGTAATGGGTAAAACCAGGTGTTACAGGGCGAAGTCACCCAGAGCGCAAAGGGCTGTAACCTAAGAAGCCACCTCACGAGTATTCGTAATGCCCAACACTTGGGTAAATCCACCCCTCGCTTGCGTTACGCCGATCGCACGCTCCGAGGCTTCAATCATCGGACGGCGGAGACTGACGACGATAATATTACTTTGTTTGAGAACAAAACATAGAAAATACGGGTTTTTCAGAGAGAGGCAAACTATATTAAATTCAGTAAAACCACTGTAGTTTTTATCCTCCGACACAGGTGATATTTAGCAAACATGAATGAAAACAATTTTATCGAAGTTAATAAGATTCGCTTTGAAAGCCTTGTATCCAAGCGAGTATTAACGCTGCCCAAAAAAGATAATTCAAACACTTTCGGCTAAAGGATCGAAAAAAGCAAATATCCATCGATCAACTCTGAAACCTATGACATCTGTAGAGAGTAATTACACCATTACCGGTGGTATCAGGTTTGAAACCCTCGTACCAGAACGAGTCTTGATTATCCCCAACCAGGATAATATCAAAACCTGGGCTGAATTTGGCATTAAAGTAACAAACCAAACCTCAACTCCCTATCGCTTTATCTTCTTTAGCTTAATTCCAGAAATCGTAGGACCAGAGGGAGAAGCAGTCGAATATGGTGCTGGCATAAATCATGCAAATCTCCCATTAGAGTCAGATTTTCTGTTAGCTAAACCAGGGGCGACTTTAACTTTCTTGACAAAAGCCAAGTTTTTCTGTGTGGGCAACAAGCTAGGATTTAGTGGTGTAAACCGCTACAATTTATCTTGGAGTTATAGAGGTCTGAGACCAATTAAATATTGGGTACGTTTTACTTATAGAAAAATATCTCCAACTCCAAAAATCAGCCGTCAGCCTTGGCCATTCTTAGAAGAGCTTTGGACAGGTATAGCATCTTCACCTTACGAAGAGTTCTACTTAGAATATTCTCCGGATTAAGGATAAGGAGTGAAAAAAGCAAATATTTATTTACAATGAGGCACAAAAAATGAAATTACGAGCGTATTTTTCAAACTTCTTGACAACGACCTTATTCGTTGTCCTTACTTGTGAATCTGTGATAGCTTTTAAAATCAAGTATCCACCCCCGGATTCGTCTAATTATTATGTTCCTTACCAGTTAGGAGATTACGAGGGAGTGACATGGTTGCCAGTTCCAACAGCACTAGACAGAGGAGGAACAAATGAACTTCTAAAACTGCTCAACGATTTTTCTAGACATCAAGGGGGAAAATGGACTTTCATTCCCGCAGAAAACGACTTACAAGGTAGTTTTGATATACAATCTTATTACGCTTGCGGCCCTCAAATCAGGTGTTTCCCGGTTTAAGGTAACTGATATTGATTATTTTATTGGCGATACAGAAGAAACTTATTTTCCGATTCAACTGGCATTTGATAAAAATGTGGGCAGTTTTAAGATGCGTCCGATAGTGACTGAAGAAGAGAAGAAAAAGCAGAAAGTACCAGAATCGAATTCGGTGTGGGGTTTAATCGGGTTGGGTGTTTTTGGAGTCTGGAAATTTATGGTTTTGAGGAATCGGAAGTAGTTAGACAAGTATGATAACTTAATTTGACCCTTTTTCTGATTTAAGTCCCGACGTTACTTTGTTTGAGTACAAAACATAGAAAATACGGATTTTTCAGGGAGGGTGAACCCATCTTAAATTCAGTAAGATCACTGTAGTTTTTATACTCCAATATAGGTAATATCTAGCCAACATGAATGAAAATAATTTTATCGAAGTTGATGGGATTCGTTTTGAAACCCTTGTACCCAAGCGAGTATTAACTCTGCCCAAGAAAAACCTAATTCAAAAACTTTCCGACCTAGGAAAGCATCTATTAAAACCACCCTTGCATCCGTCCCCTGGATATCCGGTGGAGATAGGGATTAGGATTACGAATAACAGCGATCGCCCTCTTTACTTTAGTTTTTATTTTGCCTTATTTCCTGAAATTATTAAAGCTAAAGATGGTACGAGAGTACCATTTAATATAGGGTGGTTTCGCCCAGTTGAGCCATTAAAATCAGATTTTCTATTAGCTCTACCAGGGGAAAGCATAAACTTTTTTCTCGATATCAAAATATGTTGGCTTTGTGGTAAAAACTATGGTTTTAGTGCATCATTTGGAGGGACAAGATTACTTATTGAGCCTCTCCATTCAGAACGGTATAAAATCAGGCTTGTATATACAAATCAGAAAAATACTGAACAATTCTATGATTTTATTAACAAAAAAAATAAAATTATAGAAGGATTGTGGACAGGTAGAGTCTTGACTCAGTTTGTAGAAATTTGCTTAGTCAATAGTTAGACAAAACAGTATTCTGTTCAAAACTGATAAATTTCAGGAATGGCGAAGAATGAAAGACAAAAAATATTACATCGTCTGGTTATCAACAATTTTGCTATCTGGGTTAACAAGCAAAGCAAGTTTTGGTTTTACTATCATACCTGCACAACCGGGTGCCAGCGAGTTCTACAGAAGAGAATCTTACTATACAGTAGACAACATTGTGGGAAAGACAGAATTAGATACTCGTTTATGGTGGGACCCTAATACATGGAATGATACTGTTGGGGGTGTCACTGAAATCAAAAGAGGTGGGACAGGAGAATTTTTGAGACGGTTAACTCAGTGGTCTCTTGTCGAGTCGTCTCCTGAATATACTTGGTCTTTTCTGCCAGCAGAAAATGATTTAGAGGGGAGTTTTGAAATAGTGACTAATCAAGCTTGTGGTTTGATAGATCATTGTGGTGGAGCCAGTACACCAATAAGTCCGATAGATTCTTTTCTTCGTGGAGTTGGCTCTCTTTTTCATGTAAAATACCATCCCGGCCAAAATGACCCTATGCCTGGTGAAGGAAAGCTTCACTGGATTCAGATGGTACAAGCTAACTATAGCCCTGACAATAAATTCCCTTCAAATTTACTTCCACGCTTTCCTGTTGTCAAGATTGACAACTTTCCAGGCTCAGATACTCCTTACTATGACATTCCAGGTTCCCGCGTTGCTGGTGAGGATTTTCTAATGGATCAACCATATAAGGGGAGTCGAGCAACTGCCCGCACAAACCATTATTTTAACGCACAACTCTATCTAGTTGAAGAAATCACACCACCAGAAAGCAAGAAAAGGGAAGTCAAGATTTATAACGGAATCAGATGGGGGTGGAAAAACCAAGTATCAGAGAAAAAACAAGATCAAAATCCAGTTTGCCCCCCTGGAAGCGAACCTAATTTGGCCAGTAACAACAGTGATAGTCTAGTCGCGAGCAATAGTAGTGAATGTGTAGTGGCTAAAAAATTCTCAGAGAGCCTATCATCAGGCATAGAAGAAGACAACTTTAACCTAGACGGACTCACTCCTGGAGCAACATTTTACGCCTGGATTAACAATGACCTGCCCTCCAACCAATGCAACCCCAATACCTACCTGAGCGGATATGACGATGAGGGCTATTTCCTCGGAGCTGACGATAACAGCAGTCACCTTGGTGATGGTTTTGCCTCCTCAGTCTTAGGTACTGTATCGAGTAACGGTAGGATCAATTTATCGGTCAAGGCTGCTGATGGCGGTCGTCGTGGAGAAGATGAGGGTAACTACGAACTTTATGTCAATGTATTCAATACTGAAGACTTCCCCATAGGAACGGGTAATGAAGACAATAACAATGGCAGTATTGCACTCGGTGGTAGCGGTGGAGGAGGTATTATCGTTGGCGGTAGTGGTGGTGGAGGCGTTATCTTTGGTAACCCTGACGGCGGTAACATTGAAGATACTCCGGGTCGCACCCAACAAAATCCCATACTTCCGAGTCGCATCGACTCTGATGGCTGGCAACACTTCTCTAATGTTCCCGGTTGTCGCTGGTATGACCCACCCATAGAAAAGGGATTTGAATTTGTCGCTACTGATAACACCCTATTTACAGAAATTCTAGATTTTCCCGTCGGTGAAGATGATTTGTTTACGGTGATGGTTGACGATCTAATTTTAGGAGAGTTTAGTCCGGGAGACAGAGTAGATTTTCTTTCCTTACTCGGTTCGGGTGTTTCCCGGTTTAAGGTAACTGATATTGATTATTTTATTGGCGATACAGAAGAAACTTATTTTCCGATTCAACTGGCATTTGATAAAAATGTGGGCAGTTTTAAGATGCGTCCGATAGTGACTGAAGAAGAGAAGAAAAAGCAGAAAGTACCAGAATCGAATTCGGTGTGGGGTTTAATCGGGTTGGGTGTTTTTGGAGTCTGGAAATTTATGGTTTTGAGGAATCGGAAGTAGTTAGACAAGTATGATAACTTAATTTGACCCTTTTTCTGATTTAAGTCCCGACGTTACTTTGTTTGAGTACAAAACATAGAAAATACGGATTTTTCAGGGAGGGTGAACCCATCTTAAATTCAGTAAGATCACTGTAGTTTTTATACTCCAATATAGGTAATATCTAGCCAACATGAATGAAAATAATTTTATCGAAGTTGATGGGATTCGTTTTGAAACCCTTGTACCCAAGCGAGTATTAACTCTGCCCAAGAAAAACCTAATTCAAAAACTTTCCGACCTAGGAAAGCATCTATTAAAACCACCCTTGCATCCGTCCCCTGGATATCCGGTGGAGATAGGGATTAGGATTACGAATAACAGCGATCGTCCTCTTTACTTTACTTTCAACTTTGTATTATTTCCAGAACTTATTAAAGCTGAAACTGGTGAAATTGTAGAAGTAAGTGGGGGTTGGATTAGTCTTTCTGGAGTAAAGGAACCAGATTTAGCTTTAACTATGCCTGGAGAAAGTACCAGCTTTTTTATTGATGCAAAAATATGTTGGATTTGTGGCAAAAATTACGGACTTAGCATGGTTATAAGCGGTGGTGAGTTTGTTTTTGAACCTCTTGATTTAGGGTGGTATCAGCTTCGATTTAGATATCAAAATCAAAAAGGAACTAAACAGCTATATGATTCTATCATCAAAAAAACTCAAGTAATAGAAGGATTTTGGATAGGTCAAGTATTGACTCCGTTTGTAGACATTTGGTTCGTCAATAGTTAAAAAATATTTTGTTCCAAACTAATAAATTAAGGAACCCCGAAAAATGAAACACCAAAAATATTATCTAGTCTGGTTATTAACAGTTTTCCTATCCGGGTTAACAGGTAAGGCAAGTTTTGGATTTACTATAATACCTGCACAACCGGATGCCAGCGAGTTTTACAGAAAAGAATCCTACTATACAGTAGACGATCTTATTGGAAAGACAGAATTAGATACCCGTTTATGGTGGGACCCTAATACATGGAATGATACGGTTGGGGGTGTCACTGAAATCAAAAGAGGTGGGACAGGAGAATTTTTGAGACGGTTAACTCAGTGGTCTCTTGTCGAGTCGTCTCCTGAATATACTTGGTCTTTTCTGCCAGCAGAAAATGATTTAGAGGGGAGTTTTGAAATAGTGACTAATCAAGCTTGTGGTTATAGGGATGGGTGTGGTGATGCCAGTACAGATATAGAGCCTGTAAGGACAGGAATTTATCGTGGAGTCGGTTCTCTTTTTCATGTCAAATACTATCCTGGTTTGAACGATCCTATGCCAGGTCAAAACAAACTCCACTGGATTCAAATGGTTCAAGCTAACTATAACTCTAACTCAGATAGTTTCTTGTCAAATTTAATTCCAAGTTTTCCTATTGTGGTAATTGACAATGGAGGAAGCCCTGGCACTCCTTACTATGACCGTCCCGGCGGTCGTTTTGCTGGTGAAGACTTTTTTATCGATAGACCATACGCTAGTGGTAAAAGAAGGGCTAGCGGGAACCATTATTTTAACGCACAACTCTATCTAGTTGAAGAAATCACACCACCAGAAAGCAAGAAAAGGGAAGTCAAGATTTATAACGGAATCAGATGGGGGTGGAAAAACCAAGTATCAGAGAAAAAACAAGATCAAAATCCAGTTTGCCCCCCTGGAAGCGAACCTAATTTGGCCAGTAACAACAGTGATAGTCTAGTCGCGAGCAATAGTAGTGAATGTGTAGTGGCTAAAAAATTCTCAGAGAGCCTATCATCAGGCATAGAAGAAGACAACTTTAACCTAGACGGACTCACTCCTGGAGCAACATTTTACGCCTGGATTAACAATGACCTGCCCTCCAACCAATGCAACCCCAATACCTACCTGAGCGGATATGACGATGAGGGCTATTTCCTCGGAGCTGACGATAACAGCAGTCACCTTGGTGATGGTTTTGCCTCCTCAGTCTTAGGTACTGTATCGAGTAACGGTAGGATCAATTTATCGGTCAAGGCTGCTGATGGCGGTCGTCGTGGAGAAGATGAGGGTAACTACGAACTTTATGTCAATGTATTCAATACTGAAGACTTCCCCATAGGAACGGGTAATGAAGACAATAACAATGGCAGTATTGCACTCGGTGGTAGCGGTGGAGGAGGTATTATCGTTGGCGGTAGTGGTGGTGGAGGCGTTATCTTTGGTAACCCTGACGGCGGTAACATTGAAGATACTCCGGGTCGCACCCAACAAAATCCCATACTTCCGAGTCGCATCGACTCTGATGGCTGGCAACACTTCTCTAATGTTCCCGGTTGTCGCTGGTATGACCCACCCATAGAAAAGGGATTTGAATTTGTCGCTACTGATAACACCCTATTTACAGAAATTCTAGATTTTCCCGTCGGTGAAGATGATTTGTTTACGGTGATGGTTGACGATCTAATTTTAGGAGAGTTTAGTCCGGGAGACAGAGTAGATTTTCTTTCCTTACTCGGTTCGGGTGTTTCCCGGTTTAAGGTAACTGATATTGATTATTTTATTGGCGATACAGAAGAAACTTATTTTCCGATTCAACTGGCATTTGATAAAAATGTGGGCAGTTTTAAGATGCGTCCGATAGTGACTGAAGAAGAGAAGAAAAAGCAGAAAGTACCAGAATCGAATTCGGTGTGGGGTTTAATCGGGTTGGGTGTTTTTGGAGTCTGGAAATTTATGGTTTTGAGGAATCGGAAGTAGTTAGACAAGTATGATAACTTAATTTGACCCTTTTTCTGATTTAAGTCCCGACGTTACTTTGTTTGAGTACAAAACATAGAAAATACGGATTTTTCAGGGAGGGTGAACCCATCTTAAATTCAGTAAGATCACTGTAGTTTTTATACTCCAATATAGGTAATATCTAGCCAACATGAATGAAAATAATTTTATCGAAGTTGATGGGATTCGTTTTGAAACCCTTGTACCCAAACAAGACCCAATAAATAAAAAAATGAAATCACATGAACCTTTTAGCAATAGTCTTGATCGAGCCAATGGAATCTATCTAGAGATATGGGAACCAGATTTGATAGTATTACCTATCCCAGAAAGAACACTACCGGCAAGTATTTCTTTTCGATTAGGGCTGAAGTTGACTAATCAGACAGTAAAACCTTGGAAAATTGATTCCGATAAAATAATCATTCCAGAGCTGATAACATCTGATGGTACAATCTTAGAAAGAGGATTAAATACTGACCATGAGGAAAATAAAGCCAATACACCTTATAAAGGCGATAAATTAGTCGATACAGTCGTCTATTCTATTTCAAGTTTAATTGACGATCTCGCCAGAAGAGGGATTTCGTGGGTGAGTCCCAAAACAGCAATATTCATCTCCATTTCTGCTAAAGTTTGTTGGGAAAATGATTTACTACAGTTACAGTTGTTAACCAATAGATGTCAAGCTTTAAATAGCTCGTGTTTTGATGCCCTCAACGTAGGAAGTTATCAACTCAGATTCATATACGAATCCAGTAAAGATCGAACAAAAAATAAGCCTAGACAAGAAAATTTACAGTTGAGAAATACCAAACAAACAAAAGGCGATCGCTTAACCACTCCTTTTGTCAACCTACGCTTGGTTAAAACTAAACCAAATGATAAAGCAATAGAAGTAGATGGTATTCGCTTTGAAACTACATTGCCAGAAACAGTAATCAGCTTACCAGAGAAGGACAATGGTATAGAAACATCTGTACCAATTGGTATTCGTATTACAAATAATAGTAAAACTGACTTTTATTTTAATTTTTATAACACACTAATTCCTGAAATTATTACTTCAAATGGGGAAATAATCAAGAAATATTACACCAGCAATTTCTTAAAAAGAATGTTATTATCCGACATACTTTTAGCTGTACCAGGAAAAAGTATTGATTTCTTTCCTAATGCTAAACTATTGTGTAAAAAAAATAGACAATTAAAACTAAAAATAGCTGCTGGAGATGGAGGTTATTGGATTTTTGACAATCTTAAAGCAGGTAGATATTGGCTTCGATTAACATATAAAAATAAATCTGTAGAAACAAGAGTAGAGGATAGAAATGCAAAAAAGATTATCTTATTCAAAAAGGTTTGGAGAGGAATGGTGTTAGGGTCTCTTGTAGCACTGGATTTATAAATATAGTCATTTTAAATTTCACTGATTTTTGTATTTTTCAACTTGTCAATTATGTCTATAGTAACTAAAAACGTTCTCTTGAAAACACATGCACTATTTTGGCTAGCAACTAGCTTTTTGATTAGTATCGCAAGCCAGCCTGTTCGTGCATTTACTCTTACACCTGGCCGTGGCTGGTTTGGATTGAGTAAAGGAGCTAGTGTTCGTTACCTCCCAAGAGATACAGGAAGCGACGAAATCTTTACTGTAGAAACCTGGCTAGATCCCAAGTTAGTCACAGAAATCCAAAGAGGAGGTACGCAACATTTTCTCCGAAAATTAGAAGCGTCTTTTCCTAGTGAAGATGGTTGGCTTTTTCAGGATGCTAGTAGAGACTTGGAGGGCAGGTTTGATATTGAGTATTACTATGCCTGTGCTTACACGAAAGTATGTGGAGACGATTTAGTAAATCCTGTTACAGGAAAAAACTACCCTAGAACTGGTGGAACTGGAGCCGGTTTTCAGTTACGTTATTATCCTGGTGAGGGAGATCCCTTACCAGGCCAAAGTACGCTTCACTGGATTCAAAGGGTTGTGAGTATTTCAGGAGAGGGTCATATTGATATTATTGATATTGGCAATGATGTAGAAACACCATTTTATGATATTGGTGGTCTTGCCGGTGATACATATTTTGTAGATAGACCATACTACAGTATCCATAAGTACATAATATGGGATGCTGAACTCTATCTGGTAGAGGTAGAAGACCCAGAGAATGCACCGAAGACAGTTACGATTCATAACGGTATTCAATGGGGCTGGAAAAGTAAAGCAAATGTTCGTCATTGTAAAGCTAGTGATGGCAAGATTGATAACAGCGACGGTGAATGTGTAGTGGCTAAAAAATTCTCAGAGAGCCTATCATCAGGCATAGAAGAAGACAACTTTAACCTAGACGGACTCACTCCTGGAGCAACATTTTACGCCTGGATTAACAATGACCTGCCCTCCAACCAATGCAACCCCAATACCTACCTGAGCGGATATGACGATGAGGGCTATTTCCTCGGAGCTGACGATAACAGCAGTCACCTTGGTGATGGTTTTGCCTCCTCAGTCTTAGGTACTGTATCGAGTAACGGTAGGATCAATTTATCGGTCAAGGCTGCTGATGGCGGTCGTCGTGGAGAAGATGAGGGTAACTACGAACTTTATGTCAATGTATTCAATACTGAAGACTTCCCCATAGGAACGGGTAATGAAGACAATAACAATGGCAGTATTGCACTCGGTGGTAGCGGTGGAGGAGGTATTATCGTTGGCGGTAGTGGTGGTGGAGGCGTTATCTTTGGTAACCCTGACGGCGGTAACATTGAAGATACTCCGGGTCGCACCCAACAAAATCCCATACTTCCGAGTCGCATCGACTCTGATGGCTGGCAACACTTCTCTAATGTTCCCGGTTGTCGCTGGTATGACCCACCCATAGAAAAGGGATTTGAATTTGTCGCTACTGATAACACCCTATTTACAGAAATTCTAGATTTTCCCGTCGGTGAAGATGATTTGTTTACGGTGATGGTTGACGATCTAATTTTAGGAGAGTTTAGTCCGGGAGACAGAGTAGATTTTCTTTCCTTACTCGGTTCGGGTGTTTCCCGGTTTAAGGTAACTGATATTGATTATTTTATTGGCGATACAGAAGAAACTTATTTTCCGATTCAACTGGCATTTGATAAAAATGTGGGCAGTTTTAAGATGCGTCCGATAGTGACTGAAGAAGAGAAGAAAAAGCAGAAAGTACCAGAATCGAATTCGGTGTGGGGTTTAATCGGGTTGGGTGCTTTTGGAGTCTGGAAATTTATGGGTTTGAGGTAGACCAGATAATGTAGCAAACATTTGAAAAATTGATATTACCGTGATTCATTTAACAAAAATAATTTACACTCTATTATTTACGCTCAGTATCGTTATCATTAATCCTTGGGGAAGCAGTCGGGGAGAGATCTGGACTCAACCCAAATGTGCTGTACTGGGTCTGATTGTCATCTGCAATCTCTACTTACTGTGGAAAAATTGGGATACTCTACAGATTCCCAAGAGTTGGTTTACCTGTAAACTTCTGTGGGAAATATTTCTGCTGATCGGATTCATTTCTACACTCCTGAGTCCCTTTCCCATTCGCTCTCTATTCGGTCAAGATCAGATGGGAGATGGTTGGCTCTACTGGTTGCTTGTCGCAGCTTTCACTCTCAGTAATACCCTCATTTTAAGGCGATATCCACAACTATTGCCTGCTCAACTCTACGGCTTTCTCATCGGTGGTCTTATTCTGGCTTTGAGTATGTTTCCCCAATTGATTGACTGGCGCATTGACTACACGGCAACCACCGGACAATTACTGCGAGATAATATCCTCGTCAGCACTATTTTTCAGGATCATCAACCTATCGGTTTGTACTCCCATCGGGGTCATGCAGCATTTGTGTTGGCAGCTATTGGCGTGATGGCGGTTGCTTGCAGACAGCTTCAATGGGTGTCGTTGCGAACAACTGTGACGCTAATTATTCCGATCGCGATCGCCCTTTTTTTGGCCAATACTCGCATGGCTCTTGTTGCTTTCCTCACTGGCATTTTATACTTATCAGGAAGGAAATACTATCGACGACTAATCCCCCTTATTTTAGTTTTTATACTAATGATTGGGGTCATGACTACCACCAGACAAATTTCAGGCTTGTCTGCAATCCGACAAATGACTTCAGACCGAATATACCTGTGGCAGATAGCCCCTCGCGGCATCAGCAAACGTCCTTTATTTGGCTGGGGTTTCAATGGTTTTGGCATTGCTTATCCCTATATCCGATCGCCAAAAGACACGCCCAATGTCCTCCGTTTGGGTGATTTAAGTTACGATGTAGTGGGGGAAGATGGCAACTTGAATACTGTACCTTTGATTACCTATAAAGCTCATAATCTCATTTTGGATACAATTTTATCAGTGGGAATTTTGGGAATGCTGTCTTATCTGGCATTGTGGGGATATGGTATTTTCCTGGTTGTGCGATCGCCAAACGGGAAACTGTTGGCAGTGGCGATCGCCTATTTGGTTTTCACTCTCACCTGGTTTGAAGTCGCTCAATTTACCCATCTAGCTTGGTGGACACTATCGGTATGGAGAGGGCAAAAGAAACCGGGTTTCTCAGGAGTTTCTTGGTGGGATGCCGAATTGGGCAAGAACCCCGGTTTCTACCTCAACTTACGATGCCACCTCACTGGTATTGGTAATACCCAACACTTGAGTGAATCCACCCCTTGCTTGCGTCACCCCGATCGCACGCTCCGAGGCTTCAATCATGGGACGACGGAGGCTGACGACGATAAATTGGGCACTTCCCAAACTTTGTTTCTTAATCATCTTCGAGAGTCGTTCCACATTTGCCCCATCCAGGAACATATCCACCTCATCGAAGGCATAGAAGGGGGATGGACGGTAGCGTTGAAGGGCAAAAATAAAGCTCAGAGCCGTTAAAGACTTCTCCCCCCCAGACATGGAAGCCAGACGTTGCACGGGTTTCCCTTTGGGATGGGCAACTAAATTTAACCCGCCACTAAAGGGATCTTCCGCATTATCGAGTTGCAAATGGCCATCCCCTTCCGAGAGTTCGGCAAAGATCTGTTGGAAGTTTTCATTCACTGCATCAAAAGATTCCATGAAGGCTCGATAGCGCAGAGTCGTAAAGTTTTCTACCCGAAGCAAGAGTTCCGTGCGCTCTTTTTCCAGAATGGCTAATTTTTCACTCAGAGCTTCTAGGCGTTCCGTGGTCTGTTCGTATTCTTCGATCGCCAACATATTCACCGGTTCCAAAGCTTGCAGTTGTTTTTGCAGTTGGCGCAGGGTTTGTTCAAGTTCCTTGATCTTCAGATTTTCGGGAACTTCAGGAAGGGGATCGGGTAACTCCGCTTTCACCTCTTGGATCTGAGTTTGCAGCGTAATCAGATTTTGGCGGCGGGTATTTTGATTTTCGGCTAGTTTCTGTTGTTGCCATTGCAGTTGTTGCCGGTTGAGCTGTAGTTGGCGCAAGTTTTCCTCTACCGCATCCCGTTGTTGTTTTTCCGCTCCTAGGGTTTCTTCCAAGATAGAGAGTTGCCCTGTCGTTTGCGCCATCTGACCCTTAATATCTGCCTGTTGGCGACGGATGCGGGTGTTTTGGCTCATGGTGGTGGCTTCGCTGTGCTTGAGTTCGTTGACGCGCTCTAAGTTTTGGCGAATTTTCTCATGGGTGCGATCGCGTTTTTTGTCTAATTCCTGTAACTGCTGTTCGCATCCTCTCAGAGCCAGTTCCCGCCGATCTAACACGCTTTCCTTTTCCCGCAGTTGTGCTTGAATGGCTTGCCATTCCTTCGGTGCTTGGTTGTCTTCCAACTGAGCCAAAGACTGGCGATACTCATCCAGTTGAGCCTGTTGCTTAGGGATCTCCTGGTTCAGTTGCTCTAAGCGCGATCGCGTTTGATTGAGGTCTTGCTGAGTTTGGGCCAAGAGTTGGCGATCGCGATCGCACTGTTGTTGGTCATTTTGGATCTGTTTGCGGCATTGCTCCAGTTGTAATTGCTTTTCTCGATGCTGCCCCCTAACCTCCATCAACTCCGCAGAGGCTTGTTTTGTGGCATTAGACAAGCGTCCCTGTTCCACCTCAATTTGAGCCAAAAGTCCCTCAATCTCGCTGATTCGGTCTTCTAGCGCTTTCTGCTGGGCTGATTCAGCATTGGCTGCACCCATGCCAAAATGGAGACTAGAACGTTGGGACTGACTGCCCCCGGTCATGGCTCCGGATGCTTCCAACAGTTCCCCCTCCAGGGTGACCATGCGGAGTTTACCGATCTGGGGTTGAGCGGCGTTGAGGGTGGCAAAAACGGCGGTGTTGCCGAAAACATAGGCAAAAATGTCTTGATAGCGCGGGTCAAAGTCGATCAGGTTTACGGCATAATCGATAAAGCCGGGACTGTTGAAACCCGCATCAGGACGGCGACTGGGACGGATTTTGTTGAGGGGGAGGAACGTCGCGCGGCCGGCTCGTTTTTGTTTCAGGAGAGCGATCGCCTGTGCTGCTACATTATCATCATCAACGACAATATTCCCCAACCGCGATCCAGCCGCAATTTCCAACGCCAACTGATAGCGAGGGCTTCCAACCTGGCCTAAACTCGCCACTAACCCATGAACGCCAGGAATCTGAGTTTGCAGAATCAGCTTACTGGCATAGGTTCCGGCTGCTTCTTGCTGGGCCTGAGCTTGCGCTTCGAGTTTATCCAGTTGCCGTTGTTTCTCCCGTTGTTCATTCAGCAATCTTTTCTGAGTTTGCTGCTGAGTTTGCAGGTCATATTCAGCCGTCGAGACAGTTTGAGCTACTACCTGGATGCGCTGGGATAACTCAATCACCTCTAGTTCTAACCCCGTGGCGCTTTCATGTTGGCTGCTAATCTTCGGTTCTAGGGTGGCAATGCGCTGATTTTGCTCTTCTAGGGTACGGGTTAATTGGGTTTGGCGCTCTGTGAGTTGCGCGTGTTCGCTGCGTTGGGGTTCAAGGGTTTTGAGGATCTCTTCGATATTGTGGTTTAAGCTCGTTTGTTGATCGACCCATTCTTGGGAAGCAGAGGCGATCGCCTGGGCCTGTTCCCGCGTTTCGGTTAAACTAGCCTGAGCCTGATCCCGACTATCTTGCAATCCTGACAGAGCCTCAGTTTCCAGATGATATTGATGTTGCAGGGTTTCCAGGGTTTGCCGGTCTTGATGAATTTCCTGTTCCGTTTTTTCCCGTTGATGTTTTAAGTGTTGTTCGGTGCTGTCGAGTTCCTGTTGTCGGGTTTCCAGTTGAGTCAGTTGGGCTTGTTGCGTCGCTAGGGTAGACTGGAGGGCCAATAATTGCTCTTCTCCCAAAGATTTCACCCGCGCATTCAGTCCATCGAGTTCTTCACTAACTTGGGAAATTTGAGTATTGAGCGCCTCTAAGTTATGCTGAAATTCTCCTTGAGTGCGATCGCCCGCTTCTATCGCTTCCCTCAGTTTTCCTTCCTCTGCACGCAACGAGCGCCAACGCAACACCGCTTCCCACTCCTGTTTCTGCAACAGTTCTGTGCGTAGGGTTTGGTATTTTTCGGCTTTAGCGCGATCTTTCGCCAGGCGATCGCGCTGAGAAATCAATTCCTGTTCTATAATCCGGGAATTCTCCTCCTTATCCTTAACCTCCTCTAGCTTCTCCTTCGCCAAATCAATCTTCCGGTCAAACTGAGCCACCCCCGCCAACTCATCAATAATTTCCCGTCTCGCTTTGGCATTCATCGAGATAATATTGGTCACATCCCCTTGAAGCACCACATTATAGCCTTCCGGATAGATCCTTAAGCGGTTCAAGTTCTCATGCAACTGGGTTAAGGTGCAAGCCTCCCCATTCATATAATAGGTTGACGTATAGGTTCCCGCCGGAGTCACCCGCAGACGGCGCGTAATATGCCATTCCGGGTCTAATTCTATCTCCCCCTCTGGATCTTCCTCCTCTTCCCAGATACTGCGCTCCACATCCGAGACATCCAGGGTTACCGTCACACTCGCTTCTACTGTCGCTTTGCGTTTCTCTCCCTTCGCATGGTTCACCAGATCTGGCAACCGTTCCGCTCGCATCCCCTTAGAGCTAGACAAGCCCAAACAAAACAGCAGCGCATCTAGAATATTAGACTTCCCCGACCCATTCGGCCCAGAAATCACCGTAAACCCCGGCAACAACGGCACAGTCGTTGTTCCCCCAAAGGATTTGAAGTTCGTCAGTTGCACGCCCTTAACGTGAACCATAGGATCGAGTGTTTAGACGGGTTTAGGTTATTTAAATAAGATTAGCGTAGGATCGACCCGAATGGACGTTAGAGAGTATTGAATTCGGTAGGGTGTGTTAGCGGAGCGTAACGCACCAATTCGCTTCCAGCTTCTAATCCCTCTGAGATCAGCAGGTGGAGAATATCTTCTTCTTTGAAGTAGTGCATCTGGGGAATTGGTTGCTTAATATTAGACATCAGTAATAATTTCATACATTTTATAAACCAGATCTAAGGGCGATCGCGCTCTTAATTCAGTTTCAACCAGCCAAAGATCTGTTCTATGGTTAACTCTAGCTCAAGTCCGGCTAGGGTTTGGGGCCGATCGCTACCCGTTAGCCATTCCGGTTGTTTATTCGGCTCAAAGACAACAATGGAGCGATCTTGGGGATCGACTAACCAACCGAGTTGACTCCCCGATCGCAAACTATACAGAATCTTTCCCATCACCTGATTCGCGCTTTGTTCTGGGGACAAGATTTCAACGATCCAATCTGGAGGTAAGAGAAAATCATTGGGCACTTCTCCATCCTCCTCAAAAGGAATGTTTGACCAGAGAAACACCGCAATATCGGGGACAAGAGAGCGATCTCCAAACGAACACCGCAACTCAGGAAAAGCATAAGCAATTTTCTCCGGTTCTGCTTGTTCATTAATCGCGTTGCATAACCTCAGTTGTAATCGACTATGTTTTCCTTTAGGCATCGGTTTTTGGATAATTTCTCCATTGATATATTCGCTCGCAGGCTTGGTTTCTGGGCGCTTGAGAAATTCAGATAAGGTATTGATTGGTAACAGAGTAATTGTCATGGCTCCCCCATCACATATAGATACTTGAGAAAGTTTATTCTTCTTGAATGACAGGATAATAATACCATTGCTCACTGGCTTCAATTGTACCCGCTTTTAATTTTGGATGGCAATTGCTCCAAATCTCGATTTAGGAACTCTAATTGAGATACTGTTAATTCCAATTTTCGATTAAAATATGTAGGCATTATAAGTAACATTAGCGTAGGATCGACCCAAATGGACGTTAGAGAGTAATGAATCCAGTAGGGTGTGTTAGCGGAGCGTAACGCACCAATTCGCTCATGGGTTCATTCTCGATAAGGTTTTAGAGGGACAAAATAAAATTGGCTATCGATGGATCGTTGTAACCAAATAGTAGCCACAAGTAATATCAAGTCCGTTGGATCAGTTATAGTATGTCATTGCGAATGGAACGCAGTGGAATGAAGCAATCTCAACCATCTCGCTAATTGTAGCGTTAGCGAAGCTTGCGCGTTAGCGAAGCTTGCGTGAAACGTAAAGCGCGAATGCTTCCCTGCGGTCGCAATGACAACTGTTTAACCGGACTTGATATAATTTACAATCGTTTACTCCTTCAAGTTCACCAATCACTTGATAATATGTACCGTATTCATCGGTAATATCTTGCTTGGCTTCATTGACTTGAATTAATTTTTGAATAGCCGTTTTAACGCAGCCTTTGAGGTTGAGTTTCGCGATCATCGCCCCTGTTGTCAAGTTAACGACTCAAGTAACTCCAAAGACCCAAAGTATCACTATTCTGGTAAAACCTGGACTCTAGCATACCGCAGCCCATCGACCCCTTGTAGGGGAGCCACAGAACCCGATAGAATTTCTGGGGCGATCCAGCCTTCTCGCTGGAGATAATCAAGATAATGTTCGTATTCTTTCCACTCATCATCAGTAGAATAGACCAGGGTGAGCATTCCAGGGGCAGTAATGCGATCGCCAGTTTCTAAATCGACTCCCTTATCAATCCGTTTTTTCACGATTTCATAGCGGGTATCTCGACTGCCTTGCACATCAAAGATCTTTTCCGTATTCTCATCATGGAAGATATCAATGGTCACATCTTGCACTAAAACCAGATGGGTTAATAACAAAGGAATGTTATCCACTTCATGAAGCTCGATCCCCGTGCGAGCAGCATCACACATAGCACACAGTTGCTCATAGCGCAAGCTATGTAAATGAAAGGGAGTAAAACTGTGATGAATGGACTTGCCCACATAAATCATATGATCGATGCCATCGGTAGCTTCGAGATCGCAATAGTGGGGAATAATCCCTTGCATTCGCTGTTGCCAACGCTCCCAAGTCTTTAGTAACGTCTCATTAATGCGATCGATCGTGCGATCGTAGGCTTGCCGGGCGGTATCTACGGAGTGGCGATCGTTATCCGAACATTGGCGATAGTATTTGACCGCTTTTTGCGCGAGTTCTCCACATTGACAAAAGTAGTCAAAATAAATTTCAAAATGATCTTGTAGATACTGAACTGCCGTCACTTCTGAATCAACCGTTACTTTCTCTTCAATGCGTTTTTTATAGGTTTCTAAGTCAATTTTAATCTGTCGAACAAAGCGATTTTCTTGATACGCTTCTACTGCCTCTAAAATTGCTAATGCCAATTTAAATTGTTCGATCAGATCGGCTTGAATTGCCCGATTGCGCTCATTAGAAGAGCTGCGAATATCGGAAATCCCAAACAAAGGATAAACCTTTTCACAGACAATGGGAGCGGGTTCAAAGCCCCAACTGCGCCGTTCTGCTTCCTGGGTAAAGCGCCAAGCTACTGCCGGATGGATGGGATTTAACTGATTGTGGTTGGTTTGCCGCATGGCGCAAGCAAAGGCAGGGATTAACTCTTGAGCGTAACGGCAGTCTTGGGCAGTAAAATTATGGGGGCGATCGCTAATCAAGCCAATCAACCTTAACATTTCCGGATGATTCCCCCCTTGCTCATAATCCCATCGTAGGGGAATCAGCAAAAGAGAGCGTACCCCTTCCTCCCATAGGGTGCGCTCACACCCGCTATGACTCTGAGAATTAATTTCTCCCACCCGCAGCACTTGATTTTGTTCCAGAGCCGCAACAAAATGGGGATTATCCAGTTCCTCTCTGGGAAAGGCATAAGTTTCGACCGTTCCACAAGCTTTCCCCACTAAAAACCGCACTTGATGCATATCTGCATTCAAGATCATGAAATGGCTGGCGCGAAATAGGACTTGCAGTTGATAATTAATGGATTGCAGCTTATTACCTTCAAGCAGAGAAGTCGGACTGATTAACAGTTGGATTAGCCGTTGTTTTTGCTCCGTTTGCGTGACTTCAATCCCCTCAAGCAGCAATTCCCCAGTTACACTATAATTTTCCAGCCATTGCAAATCCTCAAACTGGGCATCCCCCATCAATTGGCGACTAAACACTGTCCATTCATCCAGTTTCGGATGTACACCGCTAATGTTCAGGGACTCAGAATTAAACCACACCTGTAACCAACCAGGGGGTTGATCTGGGCGGTTAAATTGAATCACAATTGGTGTATGAACAATCTGTTCTAACTCTCGAATCTGATCCTGGAGGCGATCGAGTTCTCCAGAGTTACTGGGCGTTTTTTGTAGTTGTTTGAGCAACTGAGATAGCAGCAGCACCAGCAAGTGACAAGAGTAATACTGTTGGAGGGTAGCATATTCAGAAGGAGGCAAGAACTCGAAGAAGGGACGACCATAATATTCCGTGGGGTTTGCTGTGGAATTCAAGCCAAAACCTTGGGCAAATCCAGTGTTAAATCTAGCCAGTACCCAATTTTCTAAATGGGCAGATTGATGCCCCCCGCAACGCAGCCGGGCTAACATTACCCGCTTAGAGAGGCTTTCATCGGGAGATAAACGATCCTCGAAAGAAGGGGAAGACGGAGAATCCTGGAAAGGTTGATCCACTGGAGTCATATTGATCGGTTCCTGTATCGGTTTATCGCACCCTCAATTCAATCCTAATCATTACCCGGATTAACGATTTTAATCTGGTATTACGATTTAGGCGAGTTTGTTCTGCTATTCCTATAGCCCTGTTATGAGTTTAACTGCTGATGAGTGGATAGTAGAAAGCCGATATTGATTTCAGGCTTAAATCTTATGGGGATTCCTTCAAAATCTATGCGTGTGTCATCCTTATCTCTGTGGCTGTTGGCAAGTTTAGCATCATTTAACTTAATGGCAGTTGCTTATGCGGCAACCCCTTCAGAGGTGAGGGTTGCCCAAAGCCAACCTCAAGCCCAAGCTCAACCGAAACCTGCCCCTGCTGCCCCTCCCCAGGGAAATGGTGGGTTATCGGAGCAAGACTTAAAAACCCTCAAGGAGGTGATTGAGCAGACGGTAGAGCAGACGGTGAATGAGAAGTTTGCCCAAGAACGGGCTAGACAAGAAATTGAGTGGCAAGCGCGGTTGTCAGAAGTTGATGATATTCGATCGCGCCTCAATCAGTTGATGTTGTTGATGGCGATCTTTATTGGCGGAACGGTGGTGTTGTTGCGCTTTATGCGGAGCAGTATGATTAAGCAGATCGTCACGGAAGTCAATCGTCGGTTTGAAGATCTCAATCAATCAGAAGGCCATCTGCAACAGTATACCGACATGGCTCGCCAGTTGGTTGAGGATTTGACGGCTCAAATTGAAGCGGCAAAAACTGAGCGTCAACGGGGCTACCAGAATGTGAATCAAGAGGTTGTGGAGTTAAAAGATTCTGCTGGGGTGATTCAGGAAGTCCGCCAAGATTTGGTCAAACAACTGCAAGGGTTGGGAGAAGATCTCAATCGAGAGTTAGGGAAAATTCGCCAAGTTGTTAATCCTCGTGCTATGGCGGTAGGTGTCGGTTCTGGTGTTTCGGAGCGGGATTTTTTAGAGGAATTGGTAGAGTCGGATGAGCCAGACCAAACGTCTTTATCGTTTGATTTAGAGAAGTTGGATGAAAATCAGCTTTTTATCACTGCCCAAGAGTGTGTCGATCAGGGCAATTTGTTGGCTGATGAGGGGTTATATGAGGAAGCGGTTGCCCTCTACGATCAGGTGCTGGAAACTCATCCGGAGTCGTTTGAAGGTTGGTATGAGCGGGGAAAGACGTTGGTGAAGTTGCAGCGCTATCAGGAGGGGTTAACGTCCTATGAGCAGGCGGTGTTTTTGGAGTCCGATCATGCTGAGTTTTGGTATCACAAGGGGTTAGCGTTGGAGTTACTCGATCGCCCCTTAGACGCTCTAGAAGATTTCGATCGCGCTCTGGAATTGAATCCTGAAGGGGCAGAAATCTGGTATCGTCGCGGCAATACCCTACTGAAGTTAGACCGCTATGAGGAAGCCGTAGAAGCCTATGAGCGGGCGATCGCCCTGCAACCGGAAGATACCCAAGCCTGGCATAATCAGGGGGTAGCGTGGGAAAAGTTGGGCCAGTTCGAGGAAGCGATCGCCTGTTACGATCGGGCGATCGCAGTGGATGGGGATAAGGTAGAAGCCTGGTTTCATCGCGGTAATGCTCTGGAGAAAGGAGAACGCTATGCAGAGGCGATCGAAGCCTACGATCGGGCGATCGCGCTCTCTGAAACCGTAGAAGATTCCCCAGAAAAATCCCTCTTGAGTGCCCTTTGGTTTAATCGAGGCACAACCTTAGCCCACTTAAAAGACTATGAACCAGCTTTAGAATCCTACGATCGAGCGCTGCAACTCAACCCCGACGATCCACAAATTTGGACAGCCCGAGGGGAACTATTAGAGCGCATTCAACGGTATGAAGAAGCCGTTGATGCCTACGATCAGGTGTTAACCTTAGAGGCACATAACCATTGTGCTTGGCGACACCGGGGAATTTTATTGGAAAAGCTCCGTCGCTTTGAAGAAGCCATTTCTTCCTATGATCGCGCCATTCAGCTAGAAGCCAATGATTACGAAGCCTGGCGCGGTAAAGGTACTGCCTTAGCGGAGTTACAGCGTTATCAAGAAGCCATTTCTTGTTTTAGCCAAGCTCTGCAAATTCAACAAAATTTAGGCATCACCCCCACCGAGGAGGAAATTGTCCAGCAGTCGATTCCCTAACCGTCCTTTCCCCTATCGATCGTAGCCTTTTCAATCAATTCAAGATCCTGTCCGTTCCCCCCTAGCGGACAGGATCTTGTTTTTGCTCCAATTAAAAATTATTCTTCAGTCAATCTCCCCATACCTGCCTTCCCCTCGCCAAGCACTCTGGTACGATAAGGCCTGTAAATCGCTTCTAGTTATTTTGCTAATGTTCGGGATCTTCCCGATCGCGTTTACCCCCTGTTTCTCCTAGATCGGGGAGATAAACGCATTGATGAACAAACTCAAAGGAGCAAAACCTATGAATTTTACTGGGCAAGACATCAATCTTGATGTGCCAATACCAGAGGGTGCAACTTGGACGCAAGCCCAGGATGTACTCGATACCTTCTTACAAAATGAGGCCCCCAGTCCAGGCATTCCGGGCTTAAACCTAGACACCAGCGCCATTTCGTCATCTTTTCCCCAATGGTGGAATTTAGCCTCGACGATCGCGATCGCGGCGGCGATTTTATTGGGGGGATTTTTGGTCGCTTGGGCACTTGCTGGAGTCGTCGAAGGGCTACTGAAACGAACGGAACTTGACAATAAATTAGCCGCTTGGGTTTCTGGAGCAAGCAATTCGGCTTCTTCGCCACCGATTGAAAAATGGGTGAGTTCAGCCGTGTTCTGGCTGATTATGCTCATTACTTTAGTGGGTGTGTTGGAATCTCTGGAACTTGACCTGGTTTCCCAACCTTTAAATACCCTACTCAATCAAGTATTTGGCTTTGTGCCTAAACTTGTGAGTGCAGGAATTCTATTGGCTGTTGCTTGGCTACTGGCAACAGTGGTGAAACTGGCAGTTCTGCGAAGCTTAAAGCTTCTCAATCTGGATGAGCGCTTAGAATCACAAGTGGTTGATGAGGGAACAACTTCGCCGGTTTCTGTCAGCAGTACCTTGGCGAATGCCATGTACTGGTTTGTGTTTCTGTTATTTTTACCCTCGATTCTCAGTACCTTAGAGTTAGAGGGAACCCTACAACCGGTGCAATCCCTGCTCAATCAAATTCTGATGATTTTACCCAATATTTTGGGTGCAATTTTGATTGGTGCAGCCGGTTGGTTAGTGGCAACCATTGTGCGGCGGATTGTTACTAATTTACTGATGGTGAGTGGAGCCGATCGCTTTGGCGATCGCTTTGGATTAGCCGGTGGCGCGTCAACCCATGGATTATCCTGGATTGCCGGAACGATCGCCTATATCTTGATTCTGATTCCCTTTGCGATCGCTGCTCTCAACGCCCTCAAAATCGAGGCCATTTCTACCCCAGCCGTGGGGATGCTGGAAATGATTATGGGTTATGTGCCCCTAGCCTTTACAGCAGCTATCATCTTGATGGTTGCCTATGTGGGCGGTAAATTTGTCTCCGATTTAGTCACCAATGTCTTAACCGGATTTGGGTTTGATAATCTCTTTTATTGGTTAGGGTTGCAACAAGAACCCTATGCTACAGCTCCCCCACCGGAAGCAGCCGAATCCGATCTGCCCCTTCCTCCTCCTCCGTCTGACTTCCGCACCCCTTCGGAAATTGTGGGCATGGTGGTATTAATTACCATTTTGCTGTTTGCCACGGTTACCGCGACGGATGTTTTGGGACTTGAAGCCTTGACCTTAATTGTGGGGGCAATCATCAAAATTGCCAGTCAAGTGTTAGCCGGTGTCGTCGTGTTTGCGATCGGGTTATACTTTGCCAATTTGGCCTTTAAGGTGATTGACAGTTCTGGAAGTCGTCAAGGCCATATGTTGGCTCAAGCCGCCCGCATCGCCATTATTATTTTGGTGGGTGCAATGGCTCTGAGACAGATGGGAATTGCTCCAGATATTGTGAATCTGGCCTTTGGATTATTATTCGGAGCCATTGCTGTGGCGATCGCCATTTCCTTTGGATTAGGAGGTCGTGATATCGCGGCTTCTCAGATCCAAGAATGGTTATCGAGCTTTAAGAACGACTCCAAATCCTAAATTAATCGAGTCACCCATTACCCTAATTTCTGATATAGTTTGGGTGATGGGTGACCCATTATCATAGGGTTTTCCGTTGATAGTCGTTCACCTAGATCATAAATGTCTCCAAAAGTCAATTAAGGATAAATTAATATGCCTGACTCTCTTCAACCCACAAAATATGCCCAGCATCGGTACAATATAACTCAACCGGTTGATTTTGAAGTTGCCGTCAAGTATGGCGCAGCATTGATGGCGATCGCCGGAGCCGATGGTGAACTGGCAGAAGCCGAATTCCAATGGTACATCGACGAGCAAGAACTATTAATGAAAAATCCAGAAGAATATATTGAAACTCTCCGCAAATTTGACTGGAAAAATGCCAGCTTAGAGGAGTTACTCAGTGGCATTAAATATGATTTTCCCCTCAATTTTCGCCGCTCCATGTTGTACCAAGCCATTAAAATGAGTCGGGCTGATGGCGCTTATCACGACCAAGAAAAAGCAGCCGTTGCTAAAGCCGCCGAAATTTTAGGAATTGAACGCAGCGTCAAGGTGAGTCTAGAATCGATGGCAGAGCTAGAAGAAGCCAGCGAACGGTTAAGACTGGCCTTATTTGAAACAGAGGTGTAATCGAGGTCGATCTCTGCTTCCACATGAACCGATAGTCGTGTACATCCTAGTATCCTCTGAAAAACGAGAGAATTTCAAAACGTTTTTCGGAGGATTTTCAATGGTAACACATTCCTCAAACCTTCAAATGAGTACGACAAAAAACTTACTTGAAAACCTAGACTGGAACCAATTTACCCTAGAACAATTAAAACAAATTCAATCGGAAGTTGGTAAAGCAATTCATCAAAAACAATCTTCATTACACTCAACAGATAGAAAATCTAGCGAAATTTCTAATTACAAAGCCTCAGTCGCTAAAGTCTTTCCCAGCCATCTTCGTAACTCACTCACTGACTATCAACGTTGTATTTTCTTAATTAGCTTAGGCAGCAAAAACTTTATCCAAAGCAACCGGCTAACAGCTTGCATCCAGTGGATTAATCAAAATTTCCAGACTTGCACTGTAATTATTGGAGATAGTCTCTATCGGCTAACTCTGGAAGTCAGGCATCAATCGGCAGGGGAAACCGCGTTGCAGGAAGCGCTTCAAGCTGGCGAAGAGTTTATTAACCAGAATCAACACTATTTTGAGTCATCTGCACAAAAGTGTCAATTTCAATTCAAACGTACCTCAGAGCTTGAAAGGATACATAACACCCACTTTACTGGGTATTATCAGCAACTTGAAAATCTTTATC
The DNA here is from genome assembly GCF_030068505.1 of Roseofilum capinflatum BLCC-M114. NCBI lineage: Bacteria > Bacillati > Cyanobacteriota > Cyanophyceae > Desertifilales > Desertifilaceae > Roseofilum > Roseofilum capinflatum. The sequence continues at coordinate 66,938 of NZ_JAQOSO010000001.1, read as the reverse complement.
AAAACCATGCTTCTTTCCAAGCAATGGTCAATCGGTTTTCTCAAGCCTACCTCAACCGAGGAAAAGAAATTAAGATAGATCCAGGCAAGGAAGATAAACGTCAAGAAACTTCCCTAGCTAACACTTACTGCCTTGAAGAATCGGCTTTATTAGCGTGCTTGGTTGAAGAGCAAGACTCACCGTTTATCTATCCAGGATCAATCAAAATCTTTGAAGAAATCTCTGAAGGTTTACATCCAGAAGTCCCTGACTCCCTACAACGTATGATTTGGGTGAGCTTGCGTCTGAAGAAAAAGTGAAAGTACCGTTTTTATGGATTAACGGAAGAGTAAACCAGGGAAGTTATACCCAAATCCTAATGTTAAGCCCCAGTCAATAGCTCGCTCATCCCAAAAGCCCGTATTTAACGTGGCATTAAAAGTGAAATTATTGCTAAAGGGAACATCAATCCCCGTGGAAATTAAGGGCCCATGCGTGCCATGTTTCAGGTCGAAGCCAAATCCCCCGCCGATGAAGAGGGTCACTGGCGGGCCGTAGGGTTCGCGACTGAAGGGAATATCATAGGTGAAGGGAATGGTGAGACTTGTACCATCGCCGATAATCACTGAGGGACGGAAGGAGAAGTTTTCAGTAAAGGCAACGCGGCTTAAAATTGTACCTCCAGCGTTACCCATGGAAGAGTCGCCATGAAAGCCGATAGTTCCGCCTAAACCGATATAGCTAAAGCCGTTATAGTATTGGGCGTTTTCATAGCGCCGCCGTTCCACTGAGTAGCTATTCTGACCTTCTGGTGCTTGGGCGAATTCACCGGAAACGGTGGGTTCTCCCAGTCCTTGGGCATTGGAACTGCCTTGTCCAGGCACTTCGTAGTCGGAGGTGGCTTTTAGCTGCTGGGGAGCTGTTACAGGAGCGCTGGGGAGGGTTTGGGTGCGTACCGTGTCAAGGGTGGCTTCAAAGGCTTCTGGACTGATGGCAGTGGGGGTTACGGGAATCTCTGGAGCCAGATAGGGGGCTTCTAGGGGGGCATACCCTGAAGTTTGGGCGGATGCGGATTGGGGGGTAATGGCTAGGAGGGCTGCCAAGTTTAGGAATAAATATAAATGAGTATGCCTTGAAACCATGATGATCTAATGTCACTCCTCGATGAACGGGATAGTCGCTCCAGGGATATCTTAAGCTAGATTGCCCATGGCGGCTACTACTTGCTGGGAAATAAAGGGAAGGAGATGGGGATTTTGGCTTTGTTCGGTAAAAATGACCAGTAAATAGGGCTGGCGATCGCCCATTTCAATATAGGCGCTTTCATGGCGCAAGGTTCCCATCAATCCTGATTTTGACCACAGGGCAGCAGTTGGGGGTAACCCTTGACCGAGAAAACCAAGGATCGAGTCTTGGTTGGGGTCAATTTCCCGGCGCATCAGGGCCATCATTTCTTGAGAGGCTTTAGAGGAGACGGCTACGCCACCGATGATACTGTGCAAGAGGCGAGCGGTAGCGTTGGTGGTGAGACGATTTTGGTTTTCCATTTGCGGGCCTAAAAAGAGGCGATCGCGGCCATAAGCGCCATTATGCCAATTTTTTTGGTTGACATTGATGGAGTCTAATTCTGGCCATCCCAAGGACTGAAAATAGCGGTTAACAATGTTGCGCTGGGATTTCCATGTTTCAAAGGGGCCTCCGGAAAACTCTGGGCCGCTGGTGGTTCCGGTTAAGACATCGAGAACTAAACTGGTAGCATCGGGGTTGCGATCGCGGATCATATCCCGAATTGCCCGTTCTAATTCTGGACTAGAAACCGCCATCCCGGTTTCTAACCACTCATAGATAGCGACTAAATAGAACAGGGTGACCACATGAGCAGGGGCGATCGCCTGTTTTCCCCGATATTCAAATCCCCTAACCGGGTGCTTCCAAAACTCTTCAGCCGATAGCGCTCCCCCGGTATTCACGCAAATAGGAGGGTCATAAACCACCCACGTGAGAGCTACTTGATCTTGGCTCAATTGCGGAAAGGCTGTCCAAGTATTATCCAGGATCTGATATCCCAGATGGGCTAAGTCTTTATCTTTATGAAAAAAAGTCATGTTAATCAATTAAAAATTAAAAATATCCTGTGCAGATAAATTGAACTGGGGAAAATTCGGAGAAACAATGGGAGTATCTTCCGTAAAGGGAGTCATTTGATATTCCCCGTCAACCAGACTACAAACAAAAAATGTCGGTTGCTTGGGGTTGCCGATCAACTTTCTCGGCCCCAAGGCTGCATAATCAACAATCCAATATTCCTCGATACCCATTTCCTCATAATCTCGAAGTTTATTGTAGTAATCATCGCGCCAATTTGTTGAAACAACTTCGACAATTAATTTGACTGAATCAGGATGTTGAATAATGGATTCGCTTTCCCATCGAGATTCCAACCCCATAAGGTCTCGGTTCAAAACAATGATGTCCGGTTCATAACCCGATTTTTCCCTGTTGGGTTTGACAATGGATTCTCTTGGAATTGTCCAAATTCCTCCTTTACCCATCTGCCGAATCACAATCAAGAGTTGCTCAATCAAGGAACCCGTTAAATTTGAATGCTTACCCTTTGGCTTCGGCATTTCGATAATCACTCCATCATGCAATTCGTATCGGACTTCTGAGTGTTCCGGATACCAGCTTATAAATTCATCAAAACTGTATAATTTTGGTTCAGCTTTGGCTTGAGTCATAGATCGCTTTTCCTAATTCCCTATTCCCTATTCCCTATTCCCCATTCCCCATTCCCTATTCCCTGCCGGAATTGCTATAAACTAATCCTAAAATTGATCCTAAGAGCCACCAGCCGAGGAAATTGATCCGAGAGTCAAAGAGGGTAATATCTAAAAGATGAAAGAGACTAATTCCGGCAAAGGCAAGCAGATAACTAAACAAGATTGCGCCTTCAGTTTGACGGGGTAAATGGGATAAGAGTAAGACCGCTTTACCTAAGATCCAACCGACTAAACAGAAGAGCCAAATGGTTAGGGGAATGCCTATTTCAGACAACAGCATTAAAGATAAATTGTGGGGATGACCAACCCAATAGTTCATTTGGGTTTCATAGAGGGGGGAGAAACTCCGCAGTCCCCAACCGAAAAAAGGCCGTTGATGAATTAAGTCGATCGCGAATTGCCATTGGGTCGATCGCAGTTGCGCTAATGGACGGTCGGGAAACATCTCATCGCTGAGTCTAGCCCAAATGTAGGGGGGGACTACGATCCGCGCCCATTGGCGGGAGGGATCGATGCCAAAGGCTGACCAGAGAATGAGTCCACAGAGGGCTATGACTGCGGCGACTAATTTACGCCATCCCCAATAGAGAGCGTAGGCTAAAACGGCGAAGGTGGCGATCGCCCAGGCATTGCGAGAATGGGTTAAAAATAGGGTGATGCCATCTAAAACGGTGGTGACTCCTAACCCGATCCAAAACCAGCGTTTTTTGGGACGTTTTTCTAGGAGTAATCCTAATGCGAGTATCCAGACAATCACTAGATAGGCCGCCAGATCGTTGGCATAGCTGAAGACGGACGAGACCCGGCCGGGGGGGATACCGCCTGCGGTTAAGGGCCAGTCAATGACGATACCTAGCCATCGGATCGGCCCTGACCATCCCCAAAACTGTTGCCCTAAGCCGATGATGGCGACGGGGAGAGAAGAGAAGACGACCCAGGAAGCCATGCGGCGCAGATGAGCGGGGGTGTCGATCAGCTCGGCGAGGAAGACCAAGATGAAGATGAAGGGCAGAAAATGGGCTAAACCGAGGGCTGCTTCTCCAGGAAATTCCCCCAGTAAGCAGGTGAAGATTAAACCTAAACTAAAAATAATTAAGGCTTGGGTGAGGGGGCGACGGAGGGATTGGTTTCCTCGCGCTCGTCCTACGTCGAAGAGGAAGGTGAGTCCCAACAATCCTCCTAAGAAGGGACTAAAGACAAAGGTGGCTAACCAACCTTGGAGATAAAACCAGGGTCTTTGAGGATATGCAGGGGTCATGCCATTTCCCAAGCGGTGGAACGGGTGAGCCGAATTTGGGCGAGGGCAAAGATCATGGGAATGATGCGGGTGTAGTTAGTGGCGATCGCCCGCCAGCCGAGATCGGCAAAAAACCAGGCCCACAGCGCGGGGCCGAGGACAGCGAATAGGGTTCTGGCTGCCCCATAGCGAGCGGCATTGCTGGCCATGCCGAAGGTGGCTTTTTGCAGGACAATTTGGGATTGAATTTTGGTGGCGGCGATCGCCCCACCCCGGACTAGAGCTTGTTTCGCGGCTTGATAGGCGGCAAAATGAAGGGCAAATTGTTGGGCCAGTTTTTGCACCAATAGGGGACGAATGACGGAATTGACGGCTAAGGCGCACCCTCCTTTCAAAAATACGGCAATCGGGTCTTTCTGAGCCGATAAAGGTAGAGGTTCAGCAAAATCTGATTTTGCAAGCGCTTTACGGATGCGTTCCTTTAAGCCCCGTTTTTGCTCGGCTGGCAGCTTTTTCCAGGAGCGCCGAATCAGGTGTAAAAAGATTTCCGCTTCCAGTTCTGTGGTGGAGAGTTCTTGGGAATAGGGGAGTTTCAGATAGTGACAGACTTGCAGGAGGACTTGCCGATAGGTGATTTTCTGAGTTTGTCCCCGCAAAACCGTGAACCCATCAGCAGCTAAGAATTGGAAGCGCTCTTCTATGGCATCAATCCACTGTTGGCGGGTTTGACTTTGAACGGCGATCGGATCGGGGGTATAAACATAATCTAGGGGGTTGAGCTTGCGCTCAAAGAGGAGATGGGTTAATTGTTGTAACTCTTCTTCTGTGGCTAGTTCTAGGACTGTTCTGAGTTCATCCACATTCTTTACCTCAACTGAATTGGGGGTTGGTCAACAAAGATTATTTATAGAATGTACAGTAAAGACGATTTGAAAACGGTTAATACTATTGGAGATTTTAAAGTTCGGTTGAAGTCCGCTCTCTATTCTACCGTGCGATCGCCATCCCTAGCTCGCCAGACCTTGAGCCACGGGTAGGCTATTCTCACGATCGCCGATTGCCAGGGTTGGGGGCAGGTTTACGGGGTTGAGGGTTGGGTGTCCAAAATCTGGGTGAACCCGCCCCTTGTTATATCAAATCCGTTGTTTTAAAGACTTGTCATTGCGACCGGAGGGAAGCATTTCCGCAAAGCCCAAACGCCAAGATTCGGGGATTGTGCGATTGCTTCATTCCACTGCGTTCCATTCGCAATGACATAGTGTAACTGATTATTCGGATTTGATATTACTATTGGGTAATGGATAATTGGCCATCTTCCTAATCTCCCCATCTGCGATCGCTATGCGCTTACCCTTAACTCAAACTTCCATCACCGATCGCCCCCAAAATCATATCGCTGAGGTGATCGAAACGGCAACATCGGAATTTTTAGCCCAATGTCTGGAACCGGAAGATCTCAACTTTCCCATGATGCCAGCGTTTGGCTCTTTGGTGCGATCGCTCGGTGTCACTCCAGAAACCTCCCCAGAAACGGATGCAGGTTATTGGGTGTATGCCGTGGTTTATCATGCTACCACTACCCCCATTGACTCGATCCACCGCGCTAGAGCGTTGGGACTCTCCCTAGAACAACTGCGAGCAGAGCAACCGCAAATTTTTGCTATGCTCAAAACTGAGTTTCGAGCGGCGATCGTCGGATTTGAAACCCTAGAATCTCGGAATTCTCGCTCTAGAGTTTATCAGCATTTACCCCCTCGTCCTCCCCAAATTCACCAAGCGGTTTATCAATGTCATCCGGATGAAGTGATTCGCTTTAGCGAGCAATTGGACTTTATCCGCATTTTACTAGAAATTCCTGGAACGCCGGTTGATGGGCTAATTGCAGCTACCCTGAGAAATATTTACCAACTGCGCCATACGGAACACTCTTGGTTAGTGCAAGCGGGGCGAAATTTGAGCCTTTTACTCAAAGATGATTACGATCGCCTACGCTATATCCTCAGTCAAGTTTATATCAATTAATAATTAGCAATTAGCAATTATAGCGCTTCGCGCTATAGTATTTACAAATCATGGAAAACGGCATGGATAGCTTGTTCGATATCTTTCGTTATAGCCAGGGCTGATCCCATTCTCTGACCCTATTCCCTATTCCCTATTCCCTATTCCCTATTGCCTATTGCCTATTGCCTATTCCCTCCAAGCATAGGTTTCCAGAAGTCTTCTAATGAGACTTCTAATCCTTTCATGTTGCGAAGAAGTGGTCATTATTTCTAATAGTCCTTGGTTATAACTCAGGCGCAAATTGCGGGAGGGAGAGAGCGTTGTCACCAGAGTTTCATACTGTTGCCAAGAAATATTGTTCAAAGTAATGCGCGGCTCCATTAGAGTGGGAGCCACTAACTGAGAGAGGGCGATCGCTGGAATATCAACGGTAACTTTCATCAGATTTCATGCTATTTTTGCAAACAAGCGGCGATCGTTGCCATCACTGACTCGGATAAACTTGATAAATTATAACCTCCCTCCAAACCAAACAGAATTTTGGAGGTAAGTTGTAAACAAGCTTGGGTGAATGTGCCATAATCATCGGGAACCAAATGCATACTCGCTAAGGGATCGTCTTTGGTGGCATCATAACCGGCACTAACGATCAACAAATCGGGGTTAAACTGCTCTAAAAAGGGGATGGCTTGACTCTCAAAGGGGGGCCAATACTCTGCCATTCCAGAGCCTGGAGGTAAAGGAATATTTAAAACATTTTTATACTCTCCCCGCTCTGTGGCTCTACCGGTTCCCGGATAAAAGGGAAACTGATGGAGAGAACAATAGGCAATTTGCCGATGACTTTGAACGATCGCCTGAGTGCCATTCCCATGATGAACATCCCAGTCTAGAATAGCGACTCGCTCGACTCCCGGTTGTGCTAAAGCATAGTGAGCGGCGATCGCCGCATTAGAAAACAAACAAAATCCCATCCCCCGTTCCGATTCTGCGTGATGTCCCGGAGGACGTGCCAACACAAATGCCGGATTTCCTGTGGCTAAAACCTGCTCTACACCATCGATCCAACCATTCACGGCTAATAGTGCCACATCATAACTCTGAGCCGAAATCGGGGTATCCCCATCGAGTAACCCCCCTCCTTTTTGGGCAATTTCTCGCACCCGTTGAATATGTTCGCGGGTATGGATCTGCTCTATCCAGGGTAAAACTGGGCGCACATCTACGGGAGTCGGCGATCGCCAATCAAGAGATTCGGCCGATAGACTAGATTTTAGCAAATCGGCGATCGCCCCCAGACGCTCCGCCCTCTCCGGATGTCGTCCCGTATCATGACGCAAAAATTCCTCAGAATAAATAATTGGAAATGACATACAAGCCCCTGATTCTCACCCACTTTAAATTTGTTTCTATTTTATAGCCCTAAACACTCCTTAGCATTCAATTAACAATTAACAGTTTTTAGGTCTACTCACTCCCCCATCCCCCCATCTCCCCATCCCCCCATCTCCCATGGAATTTGTAAGCTTTTCTAAAGGATCGATGCAGTATGAACAACTGGTATTAAAATAAAAGCCAACCCCCTTCTGGGGAATTACGGGATTTTTTCTCCCCGCAATCACTCTCGCAACCCAACAGAACACGACATTGGCTCATCATGCTTTCTCTATCCTCTGCTCTACCGCAAATTACCAACGAAATCGAACGTCATCCCGAATCCCTGCGGATGAAGAAAATGCTAGTCTGTGCCTGGCAAGATATTTGGGAAAATGATGCTAAACGCTTACAAGCTGTGTCTTTGCAGGCGCTACTCGAATCAGTGATTGATAAATATCCCACTCTAGAGGATCTCAGTGAAGCCCTACAACGGATTGCTAATACCCTGAATAAAAGACAAGAATATCAGGCGATCGCCAACAGTATTATTCTGATTGTCGGCAAAGTCTATCCCGATACCGAAGAAGCCACCCAAGTATACACGGCTCCCCCGACCCATATTACCCTAGCCTCTCATCAGCCTCTACCCAGTTCTGCACCTGTTGTCGATCCACCAGTAAACACTCAAATTCGCACCGGTTATGATCCCTTCAATCTCCGTTTAGACCTGGTGCGATATACCAATCCCCTCCGAGCTAAGATCCTATTATTTTCTGCGTTACACCAAAAATCTCATTTAGAAGAACAAGATTGGGTGAACCTGAAAACCGAAAACCTCGATAGCTTGCTCTATCGCATCTACGAACAGTGTGAAACCTTTGCCAAATTAGAAGCATGTCTGTGTGAGACGGCCAATAACGCCCAAGAAGACAGCATGGAATGTAATCAAGCTGCCGGAGCTATCCTCCAATGTATGGGGCGGTTTTATCAAGATTGGGAACCAGGAATGGAAGATGCGGTAAATCGAGCTAAGGCTTACCGTAATCCTGGAGAGTTAAGGGGGACAAGGGTTCAAAACTCCTCTAATTTTAGCGATCTCGAACCCGAATCAACTCGTCGTATCTTGCCTTCCTAGGGGCAAAATCTATTAGCAAAATTATTTGGGCATGATTGGCCAACTATCCATCAAGGGCATGAAGAGGACGTATGAACGCTCAGGAACTGATTAAGCGCTATGAATCTGGAGAGCAAAAATTTGCGGGTGCAAAGCTCAATCGCGCCAATTTGAGAGGAGCCGATTTGATTGGGATTTACTTGTATCAAGCGGATTTACAAGGAGCCAATTTAATGTTTGCCTATCTCAATCGAGCGAACTTAAATCGGGCGAATTTAATGGGAACTCAATTGGGAGGCGCGAATTTAACCCAAGCCAGTATGACTTCGGCGAAGTTACATGATGCGGATTTACATGGCACAACGTTGCAAAAAGCCGATCTGCGGATGACGGATTTAACCTTGGCGAATTTGGTGGATGCCAATCTGATGGAAGTGGATTTGCGCGGGGCAGATTTAAGTGGCGCTAATTTAACGGGGGCTTGTTTAAGGGGGGCCAATTTACGAGAAGAGCGCCGGGCTTATATGTCGTTTTTGCGGGGAACGACCTTGCATCGGGCAGATTTACGGGGGGTGAATTTGTCAGGGGCCGATTTGTCTAAGGTGGATCTCAGTGAGGCGAATTTAAGTGAGGCAACGTTGCGAGAGGCGGATTTAACGGGAGCAAATTTACAGGGCGCGAATTTGCAGGGAGCCTTTTTTACGGAAGCTCTGCTCAGTCAAGCGAATTTACGCTATGCCAATTTGGCCGATGCCAGGATGGAACGGGTGAACTTGATTGATGCGGATTTAATGCGGGTGAATTTGCAGGGCGCTCTGTTGGCGGATGCGAAGATGAATCGGGTGAATTTGGACGAGTCGGATTTAACGATGGCACGTTTGAATCGGGCAGATTTGAGTCGGGTAACGTTCCGCAATGCCATGTTGAAGAAAGTTGAGTTGATTGATGCTTATTTGGGACGAGCGGATTTGAGTGGGGCGAATTTAGCTGAGGCGAATTTGTTTAATGCGGAGTTGAGTAGCGCTAATTTGATGGGGGCAACGTTGCGGGGTGCGACTCTACCGGATGGTTCGATTAACCGTTGATGGATAGAGCGGGTTAAATTAAATTGACCAGAGTTGGCGATCGATGGGAGAATCGAAAGGGCCTATTGCGGCACTGTTCCCTCTCACCCCTCGCTGTCTTTTACCAAACATGGGCAGAACCTGGACTTACAATGAAGTGTTACTCCCTGGTCAGAGGGAACCATTAGGTGTATTACAGACGTTAATTGAGTCTAGGCTCTTTTCTGAATACGGCGTGTATCAGAGTGAGGAAGTGGTACGATTTGCGGGGAATCGGGCGATCGCCGTTTCGGTGGATCTCCAGCAGGTAACGCTCCAAGGGCTGATTGAGGATCGATATTTTCCCGTGGATGACCCGTTGAAGCAGGTGGAAGAGGCCTTAGCTTCGATTCCTCTGGAGCAGTGGACAGCCTATGGTTATGTGAGTTTTGATTGTGTTCGCTATTATTATCCGTATCGGAAGGCGATCGCCGGCCCCCTACTGTATTTTTTTGTGCCTGCGACAGAAGTGATTATGACTTCCGATCGGATTCTTGTGCGTACCCTAGAGTCTCCTGAACCGGTTTGTAAGTTATTACAGGATTCTGAATGTAGAACGACCCAGAGTCGGACAAGGCCAGAATTAGTCTTGACCGATCGAGACCAATATCAGACCCAAGTAGAAACCCTGCAAGCCGCAATTCATCAAGGGGAATTACATAAGGCGATTCTCTCTCGCTCCGTGAAACTCAAGGGCAATTTAGATATTTTAGGAACCTATATCCTGGGGAATCAACAGAATCAGGCTCTTCGTTCCTATGGGTTGCACCTTCCTGGAGTAAGGACGGTAGGCTTTAGTCCAGAAATTTTGATGCAATTATCCCACGATCCCTTGAAGGGGCGAACATTAATGACCAATCCCGTAGCGGGAACTCGCCCCAGGGGAGAGACTCCAGAAGCAGATGAACAGCTCAAACGCCAGTTATTTGCGGATGCGAAGGAAGTTAAAGAACATGCTCTGTCCATTTGGTTGGTACAAGATGAAATGCAGCAGGTTTGTACACCGGGGACGGTCAAAGTAATGGACTTTATGCAGGTGAAGCAGTACCGATGGGTACAGCATTTATCATCCGAAGTTCAAGGTCAATTGCGCTCTAATCACTCTCTCTGGGATGCCCTGAAGGTGTTGTTTCCGGGGGTAACGGTTTCGGGAATTGAGAAGGAGGTGGCGATCTCCTGGATCGATCGCCTAGAAACCGAACCCAGAGGCATTTATGCTGGGGCGATCGGCTGGATCAACTCTCAAGAAGAGGCAGATTTAGCCATTCCCATTCGGTCAGCCTATCAATATGGAGAATGGATTTATCTCAATGCGGGTGCAGGAATTATGGCCGAATCGGTTGCCCGCAATGAGTATATTGAATCTGTGAATAAAATGAATACGATGTTAACCAACTTAGTTTTGGAATCATGAACGCTCCATCTTCTGCTCAACCCATCACGCCTTGTTTTTGGCCCCTAGAACAACTCCCCGGACTCAGTGCCAAGCACTACAGCCAATTATCAGATTTAGGCTTAGAAACAACGGCGGATCTGCTCAAAACAATAACTCCCATGCCCAAACGCATCGAATACGGTCAAAAATTGCGATTACCGCTCCAAGTTTTAAATAAATGGATTGCCTTATCGGACTTAGCCAGACTCGAAAGTATTGGCTGTCAGTATAATGGTTTGTTACTCCATGCCGGAGTTGCATCAGTAGCCCAACTTTCCCAGATGTCTGCTCCTCAGTTACATCGTCAAGTGCTGAAATTACAAGTTTCTCTCATGCAGCGCCGCGATCTTTGTCCATCGGTAGATAAAGTCGCTCAATGGATTTATGAGGCAAAAAAAATCAATGGGTAATACAGCAATTTCCTCTACTATGAGGTACATTACAGCGCAAAGCGCTGTATTACTCATTTGACTGCCATACTCCTTGCTCACGTAGGGCTTGAATAATTTTTAGATTGGCTTTGGGAAAGGGAAATTGATCTAATTCTTCTAAAGTCACCCAACGAATGTCTTGGCATTCTATGGCTTGAGGTGTCCCCGAACAGTGGCGACAATTATAGACATTTAAGGTGACCCGAAAATGGGTATAGGCATGGTCAATAGTAATCAGATGATCGCCCACTTCTATGTCTATGGCAAGTTCTTCTTGAATTTCCCGTTTAATACACTCTGGTAGAGTTTCATCCGGTTCGAGTTTGCCGCCAGGGAACTCCCACAAACCGCCGAGTAATCCTTGGTCTAAACGACGGTCAATGAGCAGTTGTCCTCGATCATTCCAGATGACGGCAACACCGATGTTTTTGTGAGGGCGAACAGGGGGAGTTTCACGCATGGGCCAATGGGTAGGGGTTCCGGTTTGATGGGCGAGACAATGGGGACTCCAGGGACAGCGATCGCATTTTGGCGCTTTCGGAGTACAAATTGTTGCTCCTAAGTCCATCAGGGCTTGATTAAAGTCTCTGGGATTCTCCCGATCTACCATAGCATCCGATAATTGCCAAAGCTGTTTCTGAGCTTTCCCTGGGGGCTTCGGTAGCGTTGTTAGTCTAGCGAAGATGCGTTTAACATTGCCATCTAATATAGAAATGGGTTGATTAAAGGCAGCGCTGAGAATGCCCCCAGCCGTGGTGCGGCCAATACCCGGTAAGCTTAAGACTGGTTCTAACTGTTGGGGAAAAATGCCCTGATGCTTTTCCATCACTTGCTGGGCAGCCTGATGGAGATTCCGCGCCCGGCTATAATAACCCAATCCTTCCCAGAGTTTCAGCACCTGTTGTCGGTCAGCTTGGGCTAAGGTTTCTAGGGTAGGAAAGGCTTGCAACCAGCGATCGTAATAGGGTAAAACCGTCTTCACTTGGGTTTGCTGGAGCATAATCTCGGAAATCCAAATCCGGTAAGGGTCTCGCTCTTTTCGCCAAGGCAAGACCCGACCTGCATCATCATACCAGTGCAGTAGAGCTGCTCTGAGGAACTCCAGAACAGCAGGTTCAGGAAACGTCCAAGGAGTTTGTGGGGATGGAGAAAATGAAGACACCTGAACCTGCTGGAAACTTGACTTCAGTAAACCTTACTCAGTCTCAGCTCCGTGAGATTCAGAGGCTGACCAGGTATGTTCAAACATCATACGCTGTTCTGCATTACGCAAAAAATAGCCACTGATCATGGCGGAGGCTAAGAGGCGGCCGAGGTTTTCTCGGTTGGTGGTTACGGTAACCCCAAATTGTTCTGACGGAAGATGGCCCAGAAGTCCAATGATGTTGTTTTCCATGACTTGGAAAACTTCGGAAGAGGTAGGTTTAGAGAGTTGAGCCACGGTTTCCGGACTCAAAGATTGAACATAATCCCATAATAAGTTATTGTCAGTGTCGCCCTGAAATAATTCAGGATTTTGATTCGACGGGTTATTCACGTTAGACCTCCGTACAGTTCACCGCGACAACTTCTAGCCTTTTAGGTCGGAGCCGCTTTTGCATTCGAGATTGAGTCATAGTAACAGGTCACTACTGTGCTGTTTTGTCAATCGTTATGCTTATAAACTAATGTAACAGTTTCTTGGTAAAGGCGGGGAGCCGATAACCCCTCTGAAAATGGCGGATCTTCCTGGTTGACCGGGATTAGGCGAATTTGGGATTCTCTCGTGTAATGTCAATGGTAACCTGGCCACCAAAGTCGGGTATGGGAGGAGATTTGATCACGCGCACGCCGACTTTTTGTAGAGCTGGGCGTTGGTGGGGTTGGTTTTCCAGGTTCAGCAGGTCATCGGCGATCGCCGTAGCCAGCTTTTCAATTAAGTCAAATTTATTGCTGCTCACGATGGTCTTAACCCGGTCAATGGCTTCACAGTAATTGAAGGTGTCATTGATATTATCACTCTGCCCAGAGACCGATAAATCTAACCACAAGGATAGATCGACGGTAAACCATTGTCCGAGTATTTTTTCTTCGGGTAAGTAGCCAATATATCCATAACAGCGAATATTGGAGACGTGAATACAATCCATGATGGGGTTAAGGGCAGGGATACAGAGCTGATGGGATTGATTATCCCATTGTCTGGTCTCCCCTGGCAATGGAATCACGTGAGAACAAGGAAGTAGGAAAAACTGCTACAAAATACCGATCGCATGTAAGATCCCTTTTCCACTGAACAACTCTACCAGTAAGGCAATAAAGCCCAACATTGCCAACCGACCATTCCAGACTTCGGCGCTAGTGGTGATTCCCATTTCCCAGCGCTCTTGAGGATACATTTTCAGTTCTTCAGAAGGACGCACCACATCGGAGAATTTCTGGCTCGGAGAGTTGAGCGAATCAAGCACTAAATCGGCTAAATCGTCAATAAATCCGGCATGGGTATCGAGAGCAGGGACGCGGCGGAAATTGCTAATTCCGGCTTCTTCTGCCACTTCTCGATATTCAATATCGATTTCTTGCAGGGTTTCAATATGTTCGCTCACAAAGCTAATGGGAATCACTAAGACATCTTTCACCTGTTTTTCGCCCAATTCTTGTAGGGCATCTTCCGTATAGGGTTGTAGCCATTCTACTGGGCCAACACGGCTTTGATAGGCTAGGGTATGGGGATTGGGGCGGTTCAGAGTTTTGACAATGAGGGACGTACAGGCTTCGATTTCTCGTTGATAGGGATCGCCTGCTTCTTCTACATAGCTGACGGGAACCCCATGGGCGCTAAAAAACAGATGGACTTGATCGGGATGTTCAAATTGATCTAATTGCTGGGCAATCAAGTCTGCCATGGCTTGGAGATAGCCGGGGCGATCGTACCAGGAGGAAATCAGGCTATATTTAACGTTATTCCCCAATACTCGGTCTTTTTCCCATAGTCTTTCCAAAACTCGGAAACTCGAACCACTGGTGCTAATGGAAAACTGGGGATAGAGGGGGAGAATGACCAGATGATCGATTTTATCTTGTTTGATTTCGGCGATCGCATCTTCTGTAAACGGATACCAGTAGCGCATTCCCACATAAATTTTCGCCTCTTGTCCCTTTTTGGCTAAACTCGCTTCCAGGGCTTGGGCTTGTTCTTCCGTAATTCTGCGTAGGGGAGACCCGCCACCGATTTGCTTATAATTTTCTTGAGATTTTTTGTAGCGACTACTGGAAATCAACCAGGCTAGGGGTTTCTGTAACCAGGCCACCGGCAGGCGAATAATTTCTGGATCGGAAAATAGATTAAACAAGAACGGGCGAACATCCTCTAATTTTTCCGGCCCACCTAAGTTTAAGAGTAAAACCCCAACACGACCCATAATTTCTTCGGTTCCCTTTGTAAATAACTATCTCATGTTTGTTACTGATTTTAACATTAATCTAGCGCTTTGCGCGGGTAATGGGTAATAGAATAATCTTACTCAACTCGTTTGCGGGCAAAGACGGGACAGACACCATCGGGACTGACTCTAAATTCAAATAAGGCTGAGGCTGGATTCCAACAGCGCTGCCCACGATAATGGGCGCAGTTCCCGCAACAGTCGAGATCGGGGGGCATTTTCGGAAGTCCTTGGGACAGTAATTCCCGTTGAGAGAGAGGGCGAATGACTAGCTCTTCTCCTTGCCAACGGGCTTCTAGAATGCCGGTATCGCTGAACTGTTGCCAACGGCGATCGCGGGTAATTTCTTCGGGTAAATGGATGCCAATGGTGGTCTCTAATTCCATTAATTCCCCTTCATAATGGGTTTCGGGAGCCGCCGGTTGAATAAAGGTATCACCAATAGGTAATTCTACTCGTTTATTAGTTTGGGGACAATGGAGATGATAACGATTTTGGAGTTCTTCCAAACCCGCTAAATCTGCTAGATAAGCATGACTGCCATGAAAAAAAACAATATGTTGGGGACGAATATTATGAATCAGTTGGGTCGTTCCTAAACCATCACAATGTTGGGAAAAGAGATAGGTTTCAATTTTAACACCTTGAATCCGCTCTAAGGTTTGGGCCAGTTGAGCCGTATCTTCGGCATGTTCAGACAACAAGACTAACCAGCTCTCCGGATCGGCTTCAATCCATTGCTGGAGATTGGATTGACGATGGGCAACCACAATCGAGGGATATCGGGGCAGTTGGCCAGAGTCCTGATTCTCTGGAAGGCGACGCACCTGGGGACGGACTCGCTCATCCCAAAACAAGGATTGATGTTGGGCAAAATTTTGCACATTGCTGGGCAGATGGGGCAAAATATCTAGATAGGCATCGCAGCCTTTGGCAATCGTTTCATCGACCCAAATATCAATATCTTGGCCGGTAAACTGATGATGAGAGCGCAACAACATGAGGAGTTCTTGACCGAGACCGAGAACCGGAACCGGTAGTAAAACGGATTTTTGTTGTTTTAGAGTTGTGTAAATTCGCGAGGCTAGATGGTTTTCCTGGTGGCGACGGTTGGGATGACGGGCGGTTCCGTAGGTGGCTTCGATAATCAGCACATCTGGTTGGAGTCCGCGCACATCTTCAATCCGCATCCGTTCTACGAGCCGGGAGTTAGAGGAAAAGTAATCGCCGGTGTAGAAGAGGGTGTAGGTACGTTCTGGGGCCCTGTAGGTAAGCAGGAGGGAGGCCGCTCCTGGGAGATGGCCGCAGGGATAGAGTTGGGCACTCAGATGGGGTTTGAGGGGTTGCGGCGATCGCCACCCTAAAGGCTGACAAGCCTTCTCTTGTAGGCCTTGTAAGGATAGGAGTTGCCGAG
This sequence comes from Roseofilum capinflatum BLCC-M114, assembly GCF_030068505.1. NCBI lineage: Bacteria > Bacillati > Cyanobacteriota > Cyanophyceae > Desertifilales > Desertifilaceae > Roseofilum > Roseofilum capinflatum. The sequence continues at coordinate 50,642 of NZ_JAQOSO010000001.1, read as the reverse complement.
TAACCTCACTAGCATAAATGGGCACATGGGGAAACCGAGCCGATAAATCCGGCAGACCTCGACAATGGTCAGGATGGGCATGGGAACAGAAGACCAGATCAACTGCCTCAGTCGCAAGCAGGGGATCGATCTGATGCAAACCGCAGTCGAGCAAGATGCGATAGGGGCCCATCCGCACCAGTAAGCAGACTCCATCCCCAGATTGACCTGTCCCATAGGGAATACATTCAAGGGTAATCAAGGGTTGACACGAGATAGGGTGGGCAGGAGAATCGGCGATACTATTCAAATTCTACACGGCTTGCCCTGCCCACCCTACAGAGGATTAATGGGCAGAACCGTTACCGTGGTAGTTGTCGGAGTCGTAGAACCCGTTTTTGGTTCCGAAAAATAAGGTAGTGACTGTAAACAGGGCAGTCAGAATGACTAGAATCAATTTAACATCCATAGTCTTGGGGTTATGATTTAAGGTTTTCAGTTGTGAATGATAGCGTATTGGCCCAAGGGGCGATCGCTAGGGTTAGAGCTTGGGTTAATCCGGATTCGATTCTGGGTGCTGGCGAATTTGCTCGGCTTCTGGACACTCATCTGAGACCAGCAGTTCACTATTGCCCTTGGGACAATTTGAGAGCTTTTGGGTCACTGCACCAATGCTTTCTAGGCGAACCATTTCTTCCCAAGCACAGATCTCATCCTCCTCTTCGGTTTCATAGCGAATCGTGACTAAATCTCCTTCGATTTCTAGAACGCGAGCGCATTCTATCCAGCGTTGCTGGTCTCGCAAGAAAATCCAGACTTCACGACCCTCGGAGCAGAGTTGATAGATCTTGCGATGTAGCATAATTGGCTATGTTATATGTGGCTTTAGAGTTGGGCTTTTCAAATGTTATCGCTTATTTTAACGATAGAACCATAGAATTGGATCGAATTTCGTAAATTGTACAAATTTTTTCGGTGACCGATCGCGATCGCCTTCCCGGAACCTAGAGAGTTTGCTACCCTAGAGGATGCTCTCTTCCCTGTTAGTCTTATGTTGCTCCATCTCAGCACCTGGCCAGAAGTCGAACGCTACCTTGAACACTCTACAGGCTTAATTTTGCCCATTGGCTCCACCGAACAACACGGGCCAACCGGGTTAATTGGTACAGATGCCATTTGTGCCGAGGCGATCGCCAAAGGAGTCGGCCAAAAAACCCAAGCTCTAGTTGGCCCCACCATCAACGTCGGTATGGCCCTCCATCATACCGCCTTCCCCGGAACCATGAGCCTCCAGCCCTCCACCCTAATTTTAGTGATCAAAGACTATCTCACCTACTTAGCCCAAGCCGGATTTACCAAATTCTTCTTTATTAACGGTCACGGGGGCAATATTTCCCCCATGAAAGCCGCCTTTTCTGAACTCTATACCCACCTAGCCCACCTCAACATCGACCCCGAAGGAAAAGTCACCTGCCATTTAGCCAACTGGTTTATGTGTCGCAGCGTCTATAAACACGCCCAAGAATTGTACGGCGATCAAGAAGGGTCTCACGCTACCCCCAGCGAAGTCGCCCTCACCCAGTACGTTTATCCCGACTCCATTAAAACCGCCCCCCTCTCTCCAGAAGTTGGCAAAGGTCACCCCATCACCACCCCCGCCGAATTCCGTCGCCACTATCCCGATGGTCGCATGGGGTCAAACCCCGCCCTAGCCACCCCAGAACATGGCAAAGAATTTTATAACTTAGCCGTAGAAGAGTTGACCGAGAGCTATCAGAAATTCATCGGCAAGAGTTAGGCCAGAAAAACGACCTACAGTGCCGTGACACAGCTAAAATAGTGCCTTAGCGTAGGGTGGGTTAGGCGGCTAAAACCTAGACTCTGACAGCAATCTATCAATCCGCCGTAACTCACCATTTTAGGGTTGCCAGTCCAGTAGGGGCTTTCAGTCCGTTTCGCTATGCGCTCCGCGCAGGCTACGCCAACGCGACATGAAACACCCCTACAATCAATCCTAATTTTTGCTGGCAATGATCCTCAAGGGGATTTAACAAAGGATATTTAAGAAACCGTCGTTACCCCTGGACAAGCCACCTTCGTTCCACCTAAGCCACAATACCCACCAGGATTTTTGGCTAGATACTGTTGGTGATAGTCCTCAGCGTAATAAAACTCAGGCGCATCAATAATTTCCGTAGTAATTTCCCCATATCCCGCCTTCTTCAGCTCTTCTTGGTAGACTTGGCGGGATTTTTGTGCCAGTTCCTTCTGAGGCTCAGAATAGACATAAATGCCAGAACGGTATTGGGTTCCCACATCATTCCCTTGGCGCATTCCTTGGGTGGGGTCATGACTTTCCCAGAAGACTTTCAGCAGGGTTTCATAACTTGTTTGTTGGGGGTCAAACACCACCCGCACCACTTCATTATGACCCGTTCGACCGGTGCAGACTTCCTGGTAGTTGGCGTTAGGAGTATATCCCCCCGCATACCCTACAGCCGTGCTAAACACTCCCGGTTGTTTCCAGAAACAGCGCTCTGCTCCCCAAAAACAACCTAAGCCAAACATCGCCATTTCCATGCCCTCTGGGTAGGGCGGTTGCAGAGGATTGCCATTGACGAAGTGTTTTTCGGGTACAGGCATGGAGACTTTACGCCCCGGTAAAGCTTCTTCAGCAGTGGGGAGGGTGGCTTTCTTGCCTAATCCAAATAGAAACATAGAGCAATTCTGAAATAAGGGAACACCTTCTATTGTTACAAAACTTTGTGAAGTTGGCAGTCCCTTTTCCCCTTCTGCCCACCCTCCTAGCGATGATAGGCTAGTATAGTCAGTTAAAATGGGCAGATGCATGGGAAAAAAGAAGAAAGCGAGCGAAAAAAAACCCGGTAAACTCTCCAAGGAAACATATGAATCTGAATTAACTAAGCTTCATGCCGAATTAGTTAAGTTGCAATATTGGGTACAAGCCAAGGGATTGAGGATTATTGTGGTCTTTGAAGGTCGAGATGCAGCCGGAAAAGGCGGCATGATTAAGCGCATTGTCGATCGCGTTAGCCCTAGGGTGTTCCGCGTCGTTGCCCTGCCGACTCCTTCAGAAAGGGAAAAGACTCAGTTGTATTTCCAGCGCTATATTCAGCATTTTCCCGCAGCCGGAGAGGTCGTTATTTTCGATCGCAGTTGGTACAACCGGGCCGGTGTTGAGCGGGTGATGGGATTTTGCACCGATGAAGAGTACCAGAGATTTTTGCAATATACCCCCACGTTTGAACATATGATTGTCGATTCGGGGATTCAACTGATTAAATATTGGTTAGATACCAGCATGAAAGAACAAGAACATCGCTTCCAAGACCGCATTCACGATATGCGTAAAGTCTGGAAGTTGAGTCCCATGGATGTTCAATCCTATCAACGCTGGTATGAGTATTCCCATGCTAGAGATAAGATGTTGAAAGCGACAGATACGGATTTAGCTCCTTGGTATATTGTGCCGGCCGATCATAAAAAACGGGCCCGCCTCAATTGTATTTCCCATTTCCTCAGTTTAATTCCCTATGAAGAGTTGCCGATTCAACCGGTAAAATTGGGTAAGCGAGATCTCAAGCATCAATATGACGATCATTTGTCGTTGAAGGACAGACGGGTTATTCCTCAAAAGTTCTAGATTAGAAAGATGAAGAAATGGTTGGCAACTCCTCAATTGCTTTCTCCATGGATTATGATAGATCTTTGGCCTATAGTGTTTTTTACGGTAAAGATACAATGCCATAGGTCGCTCTTGTTCTAACTATGTTGTTCATTGTTATTCCTAATGTCTACCGATCTGTCTACGGAAATTCAAAACGCGGTTGATGGCCGGCGCAACTTTGCGATTATTTCTCACCCTGACGCGGGTAAAACTACGTTAACGGAAAAATTGCTCCTCTATGGAGGGGCAATTCATGAAGCGGGGGCAGTGAAGGCTAGGGCAAGTCAGCGCCGAGCGACATCGGACTGGATGGCTATGGAGCAACAGAGGGGAATTTCGATTACTTCGACGGTGTTGCAGTTTCAGTATCAGGACTGTCAGATTAATTTGTTGGATACGCCGGGACACCAGGATTTTAGTGAAGATACTTATCGGACGTTGGCGGCGGCGGATAATGCGGTGATGTTGGAGGATGCGGCGAAGGGGTTGGAGCCACAAACCCGTAAGCTGTTTGAAGTTTGTCGGATGCGGAGAATTCCGATTTTTACGTTTTTTAATAAGATGGATCGCCCCACCCGCGAACCTCTGGAGTTATTGGACGAAATTGAGCAGGAGTTGGGGTTAAAAACTTATCCGGTGAATTGGCCGATTGGAACGGGCGATCGCTTCCAAGGGGTGTACGATCGCCATACCCAGGAAATTCATTTGTTTGAACGCAATGCCCATGGTAAACAAGCCGCAAAGGATACCATGATTCGCTTGGGCGATCCGCGCATTGAGGAATTATTAGACCAGGATTTGTATTATCAGCTTAAGGAAGATTTGGAATTACTCGATGGCTTGGGGTCAGAGTTTGACTTAGACGAGATCCACGCAGGAGAATTAACGCCAGTATTTTTTGGGAGCGCCATGACCAATTTCGGCGTGCAGCTCTTTTTGGATGCCTTTTTACAATACGCCCTGAAACCCGGAGATCGCAAAAGCTCGGAGGGGTTGATGTCTCCAGAATATCCAGAGTTTACGGGCTTTGTGTTTAAGCTACAGGCAAATATGGACCCGAAACACCGCGATCGCGTGGCATTTGTGCGCGTTTGTACCGGGAAATTTGAAAAGGATATGACGGTGAGTCATGCTCGTACCGGGAAAACCGTGCGCCTCTCGCGTCCTCAAAAACTGTTTGCTCAAGACCGAGGCTCGGTAGAGGTGGCTTATCCAGGGGATGTGATTGGGTTGAATAATCCAGGGGTGTTTGCGATCGGCGATACGATTTATACGGGTAAAAAAGTGGAATATGAAGGCATTCCTTGTTTTTCACCCGAATTATTTGCCTATTTGAGAAACCCCAATCCCTCCAAATTTAAGCAATTCCACAAAGGGGTCACCCAATTGCGGGAAGAGGGAGCCGTACAGATTATGTATTCTAGTGATGAATCTAAGCGCGACCCCATTTTAGCGGCTGTCGGTCAGTTGCAATTTGAGGTAGTGCAATTTCGCCTGCTGAATGAATATGGGGTAGAGACTCGCACGGAGTTATTATCCTATTCGGTAGCGCGATGGGTACTCAATGGCTGGGACTTTTTAGACCAGATGGGGCGGTTGTTTAATACGATGACAGTTAAGGATAATTGGGATCGACCGGTGCTGTTGTTTAAGAATGAGTGGAACTTGCAGCAAGTCCAGGGCGATCATCCGGATCTGAGATTGAGTGCGATCGCTCCTCTATCCTCTGGGCAATCCAATTAATATAGCGCCGAGCGCTCTAAAATCCATGAACCAAGAATTAGAAAAAAAAGATATTATTCGCTTAGAACATATCTCTAAAGTCTATCAGATGGGGGATGTAGAAGTTCAGGCGATCGCCGATGTCAGTTTAAGTATTCAAGCGGGGGAATATTGCGCCATTATGGGCCCCTCTGGGTCAGGAAAATCCACCGCCATGAATATTATCGGCTGTTTAGACCGTCCCAGTAGCGGACAGTATTACTTAGATGGTACGGATGTGGCTCAGTTACCCAAAAAGGAACTTTCTGCCATTCGCAATCAAAAACTAGGGTTTGTGTTTCAGCAATTTCATTTATTAGCCCAATTAACCGCCCTAGAAAATGTGATGTTGCCCATGGTTTATGCGGGGGTGAAAGGGCGAGAACGTCGAGATAAAGCGGCGGAAGCCTTGAAACAAGTGGGTTTGGACAATCGAATGCAAAATAGACCCAATCAACTCTCTGGAGGACAGCAGCAACGGGTGGCGATCGCCAGGGCGATCGTCAATCGTCCTGTCGTCTTGCTTGCAGATGAGCCAACGGGTGCATTAGACACCAAAACCACCGAAGAAGTCATGAATATCTTTACCCAATTAAACCAAGATGGCATGACAGTAGTTATGGTAACCCATGAACCTGATGTGGCTCGGTTAACCAACCGCATCATTTGGTTTAGAGATGGGCAAGTGGTTCAGTCCCATTTAAATTTAGATGAGTTACACGCTTCCCATCAGCAAGCTTAAAATGTAGACCACCTTTCAATTCAATAACCTAGTAATCCTCATCGTCCAAAAAATCCTCCGATGAATCCGAAGAATTCCTCTTTTTAAGTTTCACCTGATTGGACATGGCGCTAATGCGTCGTAATTGCAAGACAGCCCACTCCGCGACTTCTTGAACTTCCTCATCCGGATCGTCTACAGCATGACACATCATATGGCTAACAGTAGAAATCAACTCATACATACGAGTAAAATCTCGAATGGCATTTTTTCTCACTTCTGGATTATCATCTTGTAAGGATAAGGATAATGCCCGATTCATCGGTTTAATAGTTTTTACACCAATTTCCGATAGAGCGGATAAAATCAAAGTTCGCTGTCCCGAATCGGAATCGAAGAGTAAATTTAACAACGGTTTGACGGCTAAAGAATTACCCCGTTGTCCCAATTCCCAAATGGCTTGGCGGCGCTTTTGAGGATCGGCACTTTCTAAGTCTTGAATCAGATCCTCAACAATGGTGAGCTTGGGCAAACGGGTGGTTTCGTTAACCGGTAAAAGCTGATTGTTTTTTTCCGATTCTGGTGTAGTTTCTTCAGGAGATTCAGGTTCTTTTTCGAGTTCTGGATGGGCAGGTTTTTCTGGGGAAACTTGTTCCGATGGATCTTCAGAAATGCTTTTCGATTCGGTTTCTTGATGGTCAGACTCTAATTTGCCATTGCGAAATTTTTCTAGAGCCGCTTGAGCGAGAGAAGGCATTAGTTCCGGTGCTGAGGAATCGGGCACTGGATCAACCCTGTCTCGATCGGCTTCGTCCTCTTCCTCTTCAAATTCATCGTCTTCTTCAACCCCTCGATTGAGCAGTTTCAGGAGGATAAAAACGGTTCCTCCTAAAACAGTTAAGCCTCCTAACCCCATCATCACCCAACCGATTATTCCTTGTTGTTTAGAGGGTTTTTGGTTAGTTTTGTCTTTCTCTGATTCACGTTCTTCGCTGTCGGTTTCACGGGTCATCTGAGTAATGATGGCAGAGTCTAACCGATCCCAAGTATTTTGACCCACTTGACCATCAGCAGTTAAACCTTGGGCGCTTTGGAAGGCGATCGCCGCATCCTGAGTCGTTTGGTCATAAATCCCATCTATTTCACCTTGGAAATAACCCAAGTCTGTAAGCTGTTGCTGAAGTTCCCTCACCGCTTCTCCCTGAGCGCCTAGGGAGAGCAGGGGTCTAGGGGTGCGGCTTTTTTCCGCTTCTTCCAGGGCAATTTGGCTGTTATTGCGATAAAAGTCTATTCTTTCTTGGGCTTTTTCATAACAGTCATCGTCTGAGGGCACTTGAGCCATCAGGTCAGCCGCTTGTTGCCACTGCTGGGAAATTTGAGTCCATTGACCGGCAGTGGTGGCCACTTTTCCAGCTTGATTGGCTTGCTGGGCTAATTCTAGACCCCGATCGCAGACATTTTCGGAGGCTTGGGCCAGTACGATCGCTTGGCTTTCTTTAGGGGGAGAGAGGGCGATCGCCGTCCCAGAATTGATGATTCCTAGACTGGCAAGGGTACTAAAAATACATAGGGAGAGGCGATAGGACATTAGAGTAAGCCACTGCCGGTAGACAGAGTGTATGAATTGAGGATCTATGAGTCTGTGATACCTTGGATTGCTCTGGGTGGCAAGCATCGGCCCTTGATAATGGGCGGGCTATGCTCTGGGAAGGGGGAGGGATTCAGCAGATGCTCGGAAGGGGACGGAGCAATTTAAGGGGATTGTACCATGGCAAAAATAGGTATTTAGGGATTCTTCTCGTCGATTTCTACAGAGAGTGAACCTAGGGAGGCATCCGAGTTCGGAGAAAATTTTAAGTTAAATTTGGCCGCAAGGATTTCCCGTTGGTTGACGAGGTAGATGCTAATTAGGGTTAAGACAACTCCTAGCCATTGTAAGGGACTCAGGACTTCTTCGAGGATCAGATTACCAAACAGGAGGGCAAAGACGGGGGTGAGGAAGGTGAGGGAGCTAAAGCTGGTGAGGTTGCCGGAGGAGGCAAAGTAAAAGAAGAGTCCATAGGCGATCGCACTGCCGAAAACTGTGGAATAGGCGATCGCCATCCAATCACTCAGAAACAGGTGATCCCATTGATGAGTTTCCCAAAGGCCAGAGCCGAGCATCAGGGGGAGTCCGCCCAAGATCATATGCCAACCCGTAGCCATCAGGGGATCGGCATGGCGACTCACATAGCGGATCAGAATCGTTCCCATGGCCATAGATAGGGCGGCAAAGAGCATTAAGCCTTGTCCGTTCTGGAAAATCTGGGTGAAACTGGGCAACTCTTGCACCGGAAATCCGCCTAATATCCATTCATCGGGCAATCCAATTAGACTAATGCCACTGATACCTAGAATTAAGCCCAATGCCCCCCACCAACCGATGGTTTCTCCGAATAACCAGGCAGCCATCAGCGCTACAGCCAGGGGTTGGGAGTCAATCATCACCGAGCCAAGTCCGGCATTGGTTCTGACTAATCCTTGGGCGAGAAAGCCTTGAAACAGGGTTCCATCGATGAGGGCAAACAGACTAATCCATAACCAGGCTTTAACGCCTTGGGGTTGGGGCCGTTGGGTGAGCCAACCCGCCAGCAGGATCAGGATTCCCGCAGGAACCAGGCGCAGGGTGGCGATAAAGAAGGGGGTGGTGTGGGGGAGGGAACCTTTCATGGCCACCATGGCAGTTCCCCAGAAGAAGAAGGGGGAAATCAGGAGGAGAGAGAAGAGCCAAGAGGATGGACGGTTGATGGGTTTGAGTTGCATGTTTCCACAGTTGAGGGCAGCAAGCCAAGGTAGAGCTTAGAGCTAGATGCTCCCTTGGCAAAGAGTTAAGAGATATTGTAATCTATGTAGATTTGTGAAGCGATCGCCTTTGGGCCATCGCTCACGGAGGAGGGGGTTAGGAGATAATGGATTAAGGGAGCTGGCCGGTCTTGTTCTCTGTCAACATCTAGGTTAATTATGATTTGGTTTTTTAAGTCAAAAGCACGCAAGCAAATTGCTCGGATTGAAATTAATGGGGCGATCGCCTCTGGAACGCGCAAACGGGTTTTAGAAGCCCTAAAGACGGTGGAAGAGAAAAAATACCCGGCTCTCCTGCTGCGGATTGATTCCCCTGGGGGAACCGTGGGAGATTCCCAGGAAATTTACGCCGCCTTAATGCGACTGCGAGAGAAAATCAAAGTCGTGGCTAGTTTTGGTAATATTTCTGCCTCTGGTGGTGTGTATATTGGCATGGGAGCCGAGCATATCGTCTCTAATCCGGGTACAATTACAGGTAGCATTGGTGTAATTTTGCGCGGAAATAATTTAGAGCGCCTCTTAGATAAAATTGGAGTCTCCTTCAAGGTGGTCAAATCGGGCCCCTACAAAGATATCTTGGCCTTTGACCGAGAATTAACCCAGGAAGAACAGGACATTCTGCAACAGATGATCGATACCAGTTATCAGCAGTTTGTGCAAACCGTGGCCGAATCCCGGAAGCTAGAAGTCGATCGCGTCAAAAGTTTTGCCGATGGTCGTATTTTTACCGGTCAACAGGCCTTAGAATTAGGCGTAGTCGATCGCCTGGGAACCGAAGAAGACGCTCGTCTGTGGTTAGCCGAATTAGTCGGCCTTGACCCCCAGAAAACCGAGTGTAAAACCATCGAAGAACCTAAACCTTTATGGAGTCGAATTATTAATGGCGATAATCGGGTAAAATCAGGATTGCCGGCTGCCATGGACTGGTTAGAGTTTGAGGCATCAACCAATGGCTTGCCGTTATGGTTGTATCGACCTTGATAGAAGGAGTGATTTTTTCTGTATCCAAACCAGACCAGCACTAATTACTAAGCATGGAGAAGAGGAACGTGGGTTGGCAAGTCCGGGCAATTCGTGGGGCAACGACAGTAGAAGAAAATACCGTTGAGGCGATCCAAGCAGCAGTAACTGAGTTACTCGATGAGCTAGACCGAAAAAACCAGCTTTGCCCTGACCAACTCATTAGCGTCACATTTTCAGTTACTCGCGATCTCGATGCAGTGTTTCCAGCAGCGATCGCCCGGCAACGGGAAGGATGGGATCATGTGCCCCTATTAGATGTGCAACAAATGCATGTAGAAGGCGCTCTCACCCACTGTATCCGATTTCTAATTCATGCTTACCTACCAGGGGAAAGTCATGTCATCCACCCCTATTTAAGGGGAGCCAAGAAACTGCGACCGGACTTAAGCCAGACCTGAGAAGGGATGAAGCTAACAACCCAGAAGGCTGGAAATCAGAAGCAGTATTCGAGGCTATGATGGAGTAAGTGATCTAGCAAAATAGGAGTGAGCGAGAACTGCCGCGATCGCTCTCCACTGTTCCCTGCTATCGGTCAGGCTTTCGGCTGGAACTGTTCTGGCATTTGAATTATGTCCTTTGCTTCTGTCTCTTTGCAACTGCCCAGTCTAGAAACTGTTCTCGATCGCCATCCGATCGTGATTTCACCGGATCTAACGGTGGAGGAGGCGATCGCCCGTTGCGATCATCGAGCCTCTCATCCTTATCTACTGGTCAGGGACAACCAACAAGTTCTAGGGGTAGTGACGGTATCCGATTATCATCAGATGTGCCGCCATCGCCAGGAATGGGGTGGGGTTACCATTGACCGGGTGATGACTGCCCAGAGTTGGAGTTTAACTTGGCAACCCGATTTAGATCTGTGGGCAGTGACAAAACTGATGCATGAGCAGCAGATTTGGTATTTGCCCATACTCGATCGCCAGGGAGAGATCGTGGGGGCGATCTTAGGGGAAAAACTGCAACAAAGTCTACAAAATCTAGATGCGATCGCCGTTTACTATGGATTGGCCCAACTTCAAACAACACAGACAGAACCCGATGATCGCCACAAGATTGACTTTCAGACTCTTCTCAATCGCACCGTTAAAGAGATTCATCAAGGCTTAAAGTGCGATCGGGTGTTAATTTATCGCTTTGAACCCAATGGCGGTGGCACAGTCATTGCTGAATCAGTAAATCCCTTATGCCAATCCTTATTCGGTCGAAAGATTACCGATCCTCACTTTGGCGAAGATCTATTTAAAGCCTATCAAAATGGACGCACCCAAGTTACCCATGATATTGAGTCCGGAGAGTTAACCCCTTGTCATGTGGAATTCTTACGGCAAATTCAGGTGAGAGCCAACTTAGTGGTTCCCATTGTCCAAGGGGATCATCTCTGGGGACTGCTCACCGCGCAGCAGGCGATCGCCCCTCGGCATTGGTCTAGACCCGATGAAGCATTTCTCAAACAGCAAGCCGATCAATTGGCGATCGCCTTAAAACAAAGCTTGCAGTTCCAAGATTTACCCACCCAACTGAGGGAACATCAATGGATGCAGTACGCTTTAGAACAAGAGCGCAACTTTACCCGCGCCATTCTTAATGCCGTTGATGCCTTAGTCGTTGTGGTGAATCGCCACGGTGAAATCATTTATTTTAATCACACCTGTCAACATTTGAGTGGTTATGGAGAAAAACAAGCTCAAGGTCAGCGATTTTGGGAATTTTTAATTCCAGTCGCCGAGCAACTTGAGATTAAACAAGTTCTTCAGCAAGCGCTTCGGGGAGAATCGACGGAGATGTATCAAGGCCATTGGCTGACTCAAAAGAGTGGACAACGCCGCATTGAGTGGTCAAACCAGATTTTTCGCGACCGGGGAAAGATTACCCATGTGATTATCACAGGGATAGATTTAAGCCGACGACAGGAAGCGCAAATGCAGCTTCGGTTGCGCGATCGCCAGCAACAAACCTTAACCCATTTAAGCCAGGATGCGATCGCCAGCACCAACCTCCAGGTACTAATGAATAAAATTGTACGGGAGATTGCCAAAACCCTAGATGTGGACTATGTAGAACTGCTAGAACTCTTGCCCAATCAAGCCGCATTTCAAATTAAAGCCGCCCATGGATTTAACTCCGTTCACCATCAAGATCTTCAGCATTCCCTTGAACAACTAACCCTCAGTGCTGCCAAAAATACCCAATTAGGGTATACCTTATGGTCTGGCCAATCCGTGGTCGTAGATGACCTACGGGTAGAAACCCGATTTCGCGGTTCAGTATTACTCAATCAAGGGCGCGTAATTAGTGGCGTAACCACCCTGATTCCCGGTTTAGGGCATCCCTTTGGGGTGTTGGGCGTGCATACTAGGGAACATCGCCATTTTAGTCCGGACGAAGTGCAATTTTTAGAGGCGATCGCCCATTTACTCGCATCTGTCCTAGAACGACATCGCCTCACAGAAGAATTAAACCAATTTTTTAACCTTTCCCTCGATCTCTTTTGCATTATCGGCTTTGACGGTTCTTTTAAGCGCATCAATCCCCGTTTTCAAGGACTCTTGGGATATAGCCCAGAACAACTGCAATCAAGTACCTTATTAGATTTCGTCCATCCCGACGACTTAGCCGCCACCGAAGCTCAAGTGCAGCAACTCGCCTCTAGAGTCCCCACCGTTAACTTTGAACATCGGTATCGCGCTCAAGATGGCTCCTATCGATGGATTGCTTGGACAGCCATGCCAGCCGATGAACCCTATTTTTACGCCGTCGGTCGAGATATTACAGAGCGGCGAGAGATAGAATCCGCCTTAAAAAAAAGTCAACAACGCTATGCTACCTTAGCCAGTGCATCTCCTGTGGGCATCTTTCAGACAGATAACCAAGGCCGATGTTTATACGTCAATCATCGCTGGTGTGAGATGACCGGTCTATGCCCACAAGAAGCGATAATGGAAGGGTGGTCTCAAACTCTCCATCCCCTGGATTCAGAATGGGTGCTTCACCAGTGGTCTCAAGCTGTAGAGGAGAATCGCACATTTTATTCTGAGTATCGCTTTCAACATCTAGATGGCCGAGTCGTTTGGGTCGTGGGCCAGGCCGTTGCTGATGTAGATGAGGACGGGAACATCATCGGGTATGTGGGCAGTATTACCGATATTAGCGATCGCAAGCAAGCCGAAGAAGCCCTCAAATATCTCAATCAAACCCTAGAAGATCAAGTCACTCAACGCACAGCAGATTTACAAGCCGCCAATGAAGCCCTCCGTTATGCCGAAGAACGGTTTAGAATTGCCCTAAAAAATTCTCCCATTGTTGTCTTCAACCAAGATTTAGATCTGCGATATACCTGGATTTATAATCCTCCTCCTGGTTATGAGCCAGAGATCATTCTCGGCAAATTAGATAGAGATTTATTTGTACCCGAAGAAGGTCAAAAATTAGAGGCAATTAAACAACAAGTTTTAGACTCTAAGATAGGAGTTCGAGAAGAAATAATTGTCACTAATCAAGGGGACTTTAAGTGTTATGATTTAACCGTTGACCCCTTGTTGAATTTAGATAATCAAGTGATTGGAGTAACTTGTGCTGCCCTAGATATTACCCACCGTAAGAAAGCCGAATTAGCGCTGCAAGAGAGCGAGCGATTTATTCAACGCATTGCGGATGCGAGTCCAAATATCTTATATATTTATGACTTAGAGAAGCAAAAGAATATTTATGCCAATAAAAATATTGCTGTCGTTCTAGGCTACAGTCCCCGTGAGATTCAGGACATGGGCAATAGCCTGTTTGACCAACTCATGCATCCAGAAGATCGGCCCAAAGTATATCAGTTTCATCAAAACTTGATGGATACAAGTGATACAGAAATTTGGGAAATTGAATACCGAATGCGCGATCGCCAAGGGCAATGGCATTGGTTCGTTAGTCGAGATACAATTTTCACCAAAGATCCTCAAGGGAAACCCATACAAATTCTAGGCGCTGCCTCCGATATCACCCAACGCAAACAAGTCGAAGAACAATTACGCTTGAGCGAACGAGCCATTTCTGCCAGTAGCAACGGTATCGTCATTGTCGATGCCAAACAGCCCGATTTCCCCGTCATTTCCGTTAATCCTGCCTTTGAGCGTGTCACGGGATATTCAGCACAAGACATCATCGGCAAAAATTGCCGGATTCTGCAAGGCAAAGATCGCCATCAAGACGGACTTAAAATCATTCGTCAAGCCTTAAAAAATGAAGAAAGCTGTACAGTTGTATTGCGAAACTATTGCAAAGACGGAACCTTATTTTGGAACCGAGTCACTATTTCTCCAATTCATGACGATCGAGGAATCTTAACTCATTATCTAGGCATTCAAAACAACATTACTGAAATAAAAAGTGCTGAAGAACGTTTGCTAGAGAAAGTAAAACGTGAAGAACTGTTTGGAATGATTACGCAACGGATTCGCGAATCCTTAGACCTGCGAGAAATCCTCACAACAACAGTCCAAGAAGTTAAACAACTCTTACTCTCCGATCGCGTCTTAGTTTATCGAGTGTTATCCAACTACACCGGACAAGTCATTGCAGAAGCAGTTAATCCCGGTTGGACTCGCACCTTAGATCAAAAATTTCCCGAAGAAATTTTTCCTAGGGAATGCTATAATGAATATATTGCGGGCAAAACCTATGCACTATCAGATGTTTGTCATCCTAATATTCGGCCCTGTTTAGTGGAATTTCTACAAGAATTTCAAGTCAAAAGTAAAATCGTCGTTCCTATTGTACAAAACAACTTATTGTGGGGACTGTTAATTGTTCATCAATGCGATCAAATTAGACAGTGGAAAACTGAAGAAGTCACCTTATTAAAACAAATTGCTTCCCAACTGGCGATCGCTATTCAACAATCAGAATATTATCAGCAACTGCAAACTGAACTCAAAGAAAGAATTGTAGCCGAAAAAGCCTTGTTGATGAGTCAACAAAGAATTCAATACTTGCTCTCTTCTAGCCCAGGCATTTTATACAGTCTTCGTGCCCATGATAGCTTCGACCTTACCTTTGTAAGTGACAATGCTTATGATTTAATTGGCTATGAATTACTAGAAATGTTTGAGCCTAATTTTTGGTCAGATCATCTACATCCAGAAGACAAAAACAAAATCGATCATTACGGCTTAAAGACTTTATTTAAACAAGGTTCTTATAGCCATGAATACCGTTTTTGGCATAAAGAAGGAAGATATATTTGGATTTACGACCAACTGAACCTAGTGCGGGACGAGAACGGAAGTCCTCTAGAAATCATTGGCTATTGGATAGATATCAGCGATCGCAAAGAAATCGAACAAAAATTACAAGAAACAACCTCTCGATTGACCAGTTTGATCTCTAATCTTCAGCTTGGAGTTTTAGTTAAAGATGAACATAATAAAGTCGCTTTAATCAATCAAGCATTTTGCGATATTTTCAAAACCATAAACTGTTCTAATCGATTAATTGGACAAAAATGGGGAAATATTGGTGATGAATTTGCACCGTTATTTGAGCATCCAGAAGAAATTAGTCAAAACCATCAAAAAATTGTGGCAAATCAGGAAATTGTTACCAACCAAGAAATACAATTAGCCGATGGTCGCATCCTTGAACAAAACTATGTTCCGATTCTAATTGATTCCGTCGATCGAGGACATTTATGGATGTATCGAGACATTAGCGATCGCAAACAAGCAGAAAGTAGATTGGTAACTTCTTTACAAGAAAAAGAAGTGCTTTTAAAAGAAATTCATCATCGAGTCAAAAACAATTTATTGGTTGTTTCTAATTTATTAGAATTTCAAGCTGATTATGTCAGTGATTCCAGCTTAATCAAGGTATTAGAAGATAGTCGCAGTCGTATTTATTCCATGGCTCTAATTCATGAAAAACTTTATCGCTCTATGACCCTAGATACAATTAATTTTGGTGAATATTTAGAAGACTTAGTTCATAACTTATTTGAATCGTATAACTTAGAAAATAATCGAGTAACCTTTGATTTAAATATTGAACCTGTCTTGTTAAATATAGAAACCGCTCATCCCTGTGGTTTAATTGTCAATGAGTTATTATCGAATACCTTAAAACATGCTTTTCCACAAGGGAGGAAAGGGCTAGTCAAGATTACCATGTATCAGCAAAATAATGGTCAAATTGTGGTCGAGGTAGCCGATAATGGAATTGGTTTCCCCGAAGATTTAGATTTTCGTAATGTTGAATCTTTGGGGATGGAGTTAGTTTGTACCCTAACGGAACAATTAGAAGGTGAAATTACATTGCTTCGAGACCATGGCACAACATTTGAATTGCGATTTTTAGAATTAAAGTATCGTCAGAGGGTATAACTTATGTCTCCTATCAAGATTTTAATTGTTGAGGATGAATTACTGATTGCCAAAGGACTAGCCCGGAAATTAGAAAAGTTAGGCTATGAAGTAGTTGGAATTGTATCTTCAGGAAAAGCAGCTCTGAATAAAATTACAGAGGTTATCCCGGATCTGATTTTAATGGATATTGTGATTAAAGGGGATATGGATGGAATTGAAACAACAGAAATGATCAGAAAGCAATATAATATTCCAGTGATTTATGTCACGGCTTATGCTGACGATCAAACGTTGACTCGAGCTGAAGAAACCGGATCTTATGGTTATTTACTCAAGCCGTTTAAGGAACGGGAAGTTCATGCCACGATTAAAATGGCACTCAAAAAACATCAGGAAAATCTAAATATAGAATCTTCCTTAGCTAATGCGGAATCGAGAAGTCAAGAAAAAACTGAGTATATCTCGTTGGCTTCTCATGACTTAAGAACACCTTTAACAGCGATTCAAATGTCTGCGGGAATGTTACAAAGTTATGGACATAAGCTGACGGAAGACAAAAAAGGAAAGCACTTAAAACGCATTCAAATCGCAGCGCAACATATGAACCAGTTGCTCGAAGATATTTTAACCTTAAGTCGAACAGAAGCGGGAAAATTAGAGTTTCATCCCGAACCGATGGATGTGGTAGAGTTTTGTGAAGAGGTACTTGACGAAGTGAAGGCGATCGCTTCTAGCAAACATTTCTTGAAACTTACACTTTATGGAGAAAAGCAAATCATTAATCTCGATCCTCTGATCCTACGCCACATTCTCTCCAATTTGCTCTCCAATGCCATCAAGTATTCTCCAGAGGGGGGAACCGTTAATCTCGATGTTACCCAAACCGATAGGGAGATTACGTTTGCCGTTTGCGATCGCGGCATCGGCTTACCTCTAGAGTATCAAAAAAAACTATTTCAACGGTTTGAACGGGCGGATAATGTGGGCAAAATTCCTGGAACAGGCTTAGGACTCTCCATTGTCAAACGTTTAATCGATCTCCATGGCGGGGAAATCACAGTAGAAAGTGAACCAGGAAAAGGAAGTATTTTTACAGTTACCTTTCCCTGCATTTTTTAATCTCAAAGTCTTAAAAGATGTTATTTTATTGGGCGACTAGGAACAATAGCGATCGCTAACCACACGGCTATAAGTATGTAAAGAAGGTTTATCCCGATAGCGCGGATCGAGTTCAACCACAGACTCTAGCTGCTTACACACCCTTTGATGGCTCCCCACGTGATTATATCCCCAGCTATAGACAACAGTCTGCTCGCTAGGGGGTTGGGCTTGGACAGGATTAGAAATTAGAGTTGTCCAGAGTATGAGGGTAAAGGCTCCCAGGAATAAAATCACGAACTTTAACATACGGCGATCCTCATGATTCAGTAATCAGATGGTATTACTTCGATCATAGAAGGTTTAACCCAGCTTTGAAATGGGTTAAATCACACAACTTTTAGCCTGAAAATGCATCTTGAAGATAGTCTATAATCAGGAATTGGTGATTTTCATAGGTTACAGGGGGGGCGATCGCCTTTACATCTGCCAACTGACCCACCGGCTGACAATACACCAACGCCACATCAAACCGACATCCCCATTCACACCATTGGGGAGACTCAGCCAGAAACAACTCAGCCGCACAGCGCAATTTCTCCTGTTTACGAGAAGAGATCGCCGTTAACCCATTATGATCCCAATTGCCAGCACTGCGGGTTTTCACCTCCACAAAGACCAACTCTTCCCCCCATTGGGCAATCAGATCCAACTCTCCCCAACGACAGCGCCAGCGACGATGCAAAATCCTTGCCCCTTGCTGTTGCAACCATTGGGCAACCACCTCTTCCCCTTGAATTCCTGGATTGATCTCCACCTTCGCACCCCCTCTTTTCAGTCTCTACCTTCCCATAGGATGATGGTATCGCTGTTAAACACCCAGAACATCATTGCCATGACCATCAAAAAAATCCCTACTTACGCAATCCTATTGTTGAGTGTATTCCTGATCTTCAGCCTGAGCCTCACCGGAGCTATGGGCAACCTATCCCCAGCCTTAGCCCAAAACTATGAAAAAGTAGACCTTAAAAGAGCTGATTTTTCCGGCAAAGACCTGAAACAAGCCCAATTCGATCAGGCAGACTTGACCGAAAGTAGCTTTGTGGGGGCAGACTTGCGGGGAGCGAGTTTATTTGGAGCCAAATTAATTAGAGCCAATTTAGAAGGGGCGGATCTGAGATATTCCACCATTGGAGAAGCTAATTTTAGGAAGGCGAATTTAAAAAATGTTCTCTTTGAAGGCGCTTTTGCCCAACTAGCCAGCTTTAGAGATGCTAACATCGAAGGAGCCGACTTTACCGATGTGATTCTCCGAGATGATGCTCAGGAATATCTATGTGCGATCGCCAAAGGAACCAACCCGATCACCGGAGAAAACACCCGCGACACCCTTTACTGCAATTAGCTCAACCCATATCCCCTGCCCCCTCTAGGGCAGGCAAACGTTTTTGCGGTTTCGCAAAATCCCTGCTTTGTAAGTTCGGTTCACCTCCAATGGCGTTTTAGCGAATTCGTCTACACTAAAAACAAGTCAACAAAAACAAGTCAACAGAATTTAGTCCTCTCACTTACGCAGATCATCATGAATCACAACACCCAAAATTCTCACCTGTTCGAGCAACTCGCTAACGAAAACAATGCCCTAGGCCAATATCTACATTCCCTAGATGCCCAAGCCGTCAATCATCTTTCGCAACCGTCTAAAGAAGCCCTGGCTGTGATGGAACATAATATTGTCGGACTACTTGGACAATTGCCTCCAGACCATTTTGGGGTTAGCATCACCACCAGTCGAGAACAGTTGGGGCGTTTGTTGGCTTCGGCAATGATGACGGGCTATTTTCTGCATAAAGCCGAAACCCGCATGGGGCTAGAAGAGCATTGGGACAACTTGAGTGATGAAGACTCGTAAATGTCACTCAGCGGTTGAGGTGCGAGAGGTGGCGACAAAGGAAGTGGTAACGGCGCTCGAAATCCTCTCTCCAGCTAATAAGCGCTCTGGGAAAGGGCGGAACCAATACGAGAGTAAACGCAATACAGTTTTCAGCAGTTCTACGCATTTAGTAGAGATTGATGTATTGCGTAAGGGAGAACCGGTTATCGGAAGCGATCGCCGAAAGAGATAGCATCTATGCTGTAATCAAAGGTTCGGCGATTAATAACGATGGTTCTTTGAAGGTGAGCTATGCCGCTCCATCAGTAGAGGGTCAAGCGGCGGTTATTTCCGAAGCTTTGGCAGTTGCCACAGTCGAGGCCAGTACGGTGAGCTACATCGAAACCCACGGCACGGGGACTCCCCTAGGCGATCCGATCGAAATTGCCGCCCTGACCCAAGCCTTCCGAGAAACCACCGCAGAAAAAGGCTTTTGCGCGATCGGCTCAGTGAAAACCAACGTCGGACATTTAGCCAATGCAGCAGGAGTCGTCGGCTTAATTAAAACGGCTCTAGCGCTCAAACATCAGGTCATTCCGGCCAGCCTGCACTACGAACAACCCTTACCCCAAATCGATTTTGCCAACAGTCCGTTTTTTGTCAATCGCCAACTGCGAGAATGGCAAAGTAATGACACCCCTCGTCGCGCTGGGGTCAGTTCCTTTGGCATGGGAGGAACTAATGTTCATGTTGTTTTAGAAGAAGCTCCAGAGATCGGGAACGGGGAACCCGGCCAGGAACGAGAGCGCCTCTCCCATCTGTTTACCGTATCAGCCAAGACAGAGAAAGGCTTGCAGACAGCGATCGCCCAATATCTGACCTACCTGGACTCTAGCTCGCCAGCAGAACTAGCCGATATTTGTTTCACTGCCAACGTGGGACGCAAGCATTTTCAGCATCGTTTAGCTGTTGTGGTTGAATCTAAAGCTGAATTGCGGGAAAAATTGGCCGAGAGTAAGGTGGGCAATGCCCACCCTACTGGACCGGCAAGCTTAATTTTGTGGGCAACGCGATCGCTGTAATTTATTCCATTAGTAAATTGTAGCACATAGC
The DNA here is from genome assembly GCF_030068505.1 of Roseofilum capinflatum BLCC-M114. Lineage (NCBI taxonomy): Bacteria > Bacillati > Cyanobacteriota > Cyanophyceae > Desertifilales > Desertifilaceae > Roseofilum > Roseofilum capinflatum. The sequence goes on along the minus strand of NZ_JAQOSO010000001.1, from coordinate 30,201 downwards.
TTACCCATGATTTTAAGCTTGCCGGTCCACTACGATTCCAGGGGGGGAATAAGAAAGTCCTCCTTTTTTAAGGAGGATTTTCCGCAAGCGGACATGAAAGGGGGATCAAAGTGTACCGCATAGCAGAGCAAACTGCTGTAAAACTCCGTTTTCGGCTGTCGCCGACATGAAACGCTTCGCGATAAAACTCCGTTTTCGGCTGTCGCCGACATGAAACGCTTCGCGATAAAACTCCGTTTTCGGCTGTCGCCGACATGAAACGCTTCGCGATAAAACTCCGTTTTCGGCTGTCGCCGACATGAAACGCTTCGCGATCGCGGGCTGTAACAACGGAAATTCTAACGAATTTCCAAGAGGTTGTTTTAGATAAACTTTTGTGTCTCAACTTTAAATAAATCGGGACTTTTAAGAGAACCTATTACCCATTACCTGTTACCTATTACCGCACTTCGGCGCTGTAAAGCGCGAAAACTGCTGTATGGGTGAACCGGCTCCATCTTCCCATCTCAGCATCTCAGCATCCCCTATACCCCACACCACTCTGGTACACAACCAAATCTCAGAATATGATTGACAACAGGAGTGCAACTAAACGATTTTCCCCCAAAACCCAACTGATGAGGAACACCGATGAAGGCTTCAGAACTACTAGCACGCTATCGTGCCGGAGAACGGAATTTTTCCCAAGTCAACTTGGCAAACGCAGACTTGCGCCAAGCCAGTCTCTGTGAAATTAACCTAACGCGAGCGAATCTGGTCAAAGTGAATTTAGCGGGGGCAACCCTAGGGGGAGCAACCTTTAGTCAAGCATTTATGAATCAAGCAACCCTGACAGGAGCTAACCTAATTGGGGCCCACTTGGAAGAAGCCTCTTTGCACGAAGCTTTCCTCAGCGATACCAATCTCCAAGGAGCAAATTTACAAGGGGCGAATCTGAGCGACAGCAATCTCAATGACTCGATCCTAAACCATACCAATTTACGGGGGGCTTGTTTGAGTCGAGCCAAACTGATCAATGCTTCCATGCACCATGCCATTCTGGAATATGCCAATTTAACCCATGCTATCCTCAATGGTGCCATGCTCCAGCAAGCCAAGTTAGCCCATAGCATTTTAGCGCAATGCATGTTAGAACAGGCGGATCTCGAACAAGCGGATCTCAGTCAAGCCATTCTTATGGGAGCGTCTCTGCGTCGGGCGATTTTGCGAGGGGTGAGTTTACGCTCGACCAATTTAATGGGGGTTTCCTTCCGTTCGGCCGATCTGCATGGAGCGACCCTCTATCGTGCCCAAATGTGCTGGACAAACTTCACCCAAGCGGACTTGAGTGAAGCGGTGTTAATGGACACAGATTTTACCCTGTCCAATTTATCTGAGGCTAATTTAGACGGAGCGTCTGTGACAGGCGCTCAGTTTCCCAAGGGATTTGATGCGAATCTAGTTAGGCAATATCGAGAACTTGGCTGAGAAAGGCCCATTTATCAGCAATTTCTTGGATTTGTTTGCTGGTGGGTTTTCCTGCGCCATGGCCGGCTTTGGTTTCAATGCGGATCAAGACTGGGGATGAACCTTGATGGGCAGCTTGGAGGGCGGCGGCAAATTTGAAACTGTGGGAGGGAACAACGCGATCGTCGCGATCGCTAGTTGTAACTAGAGTAGCAGGATAGGCGGTTCCCGGTTTCAGGTTGTGCAAGGGGGAATAGCGATAGAGGGTTTCAAAGTCTTCTGGAGTGTCGGCACAGCCATATTCATCGCACCACGCCCAGCCAATGGTAAATTTATGGAAGCGCAACATATCCATGACCCCGACAGCAGGAAGAGCAGCGCCAAATAGGTCGGGACGTTGCGTTAGACAAGCGCCGACTAATAAACCGCCATTACTGCCACCGGCGATCGCCAATTTCTGAGAACAAGTATACTTTTGCTCAATTAACCACTCCGCCGCCGCAATAAAATCATTAAACACATTCTGTTTATTCTGTTTCATCCCCGCTTGATGCCAATCTTCGCCATATTCTCCGCCCCCCCGTAAATTGGGAACTGCATAGATTCCCCCTTGCTCCATCCAAACCAGAGTGCTGACGGAAAAACCCGGAGTCAGGGAAATACTAAAGCCCCCATAGCCATAGAGTAAGGTTGGGTTCGAGCCATCCAGGGTAATCCCTTTTTTATGGGTAATAAACAGAGGAATTTGTGTCCCATCTTTACTCAGATAAAAAACTTGCTTGCTCTCATAGTCATCTGGATTAAAGTTTACCTCCGGTTGCCGATACAGGGTACTTTCTCCAGTCAGCAAGTCATAGCGATAAATGGTGCTGGGGGTAGTATAGCTAGTAAAGCTATAAAAGGTTTCTGTATCTTCAGGTTTACCATTAAATCCACTCACGGAACCCAAACCCGGTAAAGCCAAAGTTTTTAGATGCTCTCCCTCTAAGCTATAGAGGTTAACTTGGGAGTGAGCATTTTCCATGGATCGAACCACAAATTGATGGTTGAGCAGACTGACTTGGCTAATCACATTGCTGGATTCGGGAAGGATTTCTCGCCAGTTTTCTTTTTCGGGATGGTTGATATCAATCGCAATCACCCGCCACTTGGGAGCTTGCCAATTGGTTTTAAACCAGAGGGTTGAACCTTGAGAGCCAATAAACTGATAACTGGCTTCAAATTCAGGGATTAATTCGATAATCGGGCTGTTGTCTTGGCTTAAGTCTTGATAGAAAACAAGATTTTTGAGTTCTGTGGAGCGCCAAACGCTAATTAGTAAGTATTGGCCATCTTCAGTAATTTCGGGAGAAAAGCCCCATTCTTTTTGATCGGGACGCTCATAGATCAGGCGATCCTCTGCTTGGGAATCACCTAACCGATGGTAGTAGAGTTTTTCGTAATAGTTTTGTTCTTGATATTCCTGTCCTTCTTTGGGTTCTGCGTAGCGGTTGTAATAGAATCCTTGATTGTCTTTTGACCAGGTGACGCTAGAAAATTTAATCCATTTTAAGTGATCGGTTAAATCCTCTTGGGTGTCGATCTGCCGCACTTTCCATTCTTGCCAATCAGAACCGGATTGGGATAAACCATAGGCGAGATATTCCCCATTGTCAGAAATGGAAATCCGGGAGAGGGCAAGGGTTCCATCTTCGGATAAGGTGTTGGGATCGAGTAAGATTTGGGGGTCTGGATCGGATTCTTTGAGACAGTAGAGAACAGATTGATTTTGCAGGCCAGAGTTCTTGAAATAGAATAGGCGATCGCCTTGTTTAGAAGGAATGCCATATTTCTCATAATTCCAGAGTTCTTCGAGACGGGTTTTCAGGGCGGTTCTGGTGGGGATTTTCTCTAGAAATTCAAAGGTGATTTGGTTTTGAGCTTCAACCCAGGCTTGGGTTTGTGGGGACTCTAAATCTTCTAGCCATCGATAGGGATCGGATACGGATGTACCGTGATAATCATCGACTTGATCGACTTGGCGGGTTGGGGGATAGTCAAACACTGGGGAAACCTCAGACATAGAAACATACTCCATCAGGGGTTGGATACTGAAAACATACCGAAGAATACGGATTAGGGCCAGTCCCCTCTGATTGTATAGCAATTATTACTTCTGTTCAGCCTTACATCTATTAATGGGTATATGAAAATTGTTTCATACAAAGAAATAAAGATAAACATAAATTTAGAAAAATTTAAAAACCTCTTCCAAATCTGAGAAAATTTGATAAAATTTAACATAACAACTGTCTATATCATTCATTATTAACAGCCAAACCCATGTCTCAAGACTTTTTCCTCTCTCCTGACGATGCCAAAACCTTTGGCGATATCAACTTCATGCGTAAAAAGCAACGGATCAAGCACACCTATCCCAAAGGTAAGCGGCCCAGTGATCTGATCGAAGCGTCTTCTCTGGAAATGCAAATCCGCTCTGAAGGTCAGGGATTCCCTTCTGTGCCTGCGGTTTCTGAGCCTCAAGTTCCCAGTCAACCTTCACAGGCAACCCCTGCTCGTCGTCCGTCCAACACCAGCAGTAATAGTGGGGGTCTAGATTTCCTGAAAATGGCTAAGGGAATGAAGAAGAAATAAGGGTCGGGTCATCGGCCTCAACATTTGCACATCTGTCTAAATACTGAATCCTCGATCGCTCTTCACCTGATCTCAGATGAAGAGCTTTTTATGTCCTTGAACGAGAAAGTATCAAGTTTTGTTAAGCTATAGAGAAGTCCTATCTCAATGAAGCCAACTATGGATCTATCTACGATGCAAGAAAAAGTCACCCTTCTGGAAGGCAAACGGGAGAGTTTGGTACAGTTACTCGAACAACCGAACCTTGGCAGTCTAAGGCTAGATGTGAATCAAGCTTTAGAAGAAATGGATGACCTGATTGAGGAATTTAAGCAAACGTTTCCTCCTTCATCGAGCGATCGCCCCTAATCTAAGTCCATACCCCACTTCGTTACAATAGATAACGAGTCTAATGATTCACGACCTTTAGCTGTTTTAAGATACAGACCTTATGACTTCTAGCGTTCTGGTAGAAAAGATAAAACTCGATCGCCCCCCACTCGATATCCATACTCTAGGCGATCGCGTCCTGCGGACGAATGCCAAACGGATCTCCAAAGTTGATGAGAGTATCCGTCAACTGGCTAAAGAAATGTTGCAAACCATGTATAGTTCCGATGGCATCGGCTTGGCAGCACCGCAAGTGGCGATCGCTAAACAAATGGTGGTGATCGACTGCGATCCGGAAGAACCAGCCAACGTTCCCTTAATCCTGATTAACCCCACCATTAAATCCTACGGTCGTGAACTCTGTACCTATCAAGAAGGATGCCTGAGTGTTCCAGGGGTGTACATGGATGTGCAGCGACCGGACGCGATCCAAGTGAGCTACAAAGATGAGTATGGCCGACCCAAAACCTTAAAAGCCGATGGTCTTCTCTCCCGTGCCATTCAGCATGAACTGGATCATCTCCAGGGAGTAATGTTTGTTGACCGCATAGAAAATGCGATCGCCCTGAATGAAGAATTGCAAAAATTTGGCTTTTCTATCCAAGACGTTAAACCTTACTCCTAGAAATTAATACCCCCATGGCTTTAACTCCCAAAAGTGGCTTACTCTTAGCCTTGTGCTGCATTGCGGCGATCGCCGCCACCGGCTGCATTTTTGAACTCTCTTCTGGCACACCTGACCTAGGAGTGGCAACCACTAGCACGATCCTGGCTATCAGTATCCCGGTTACCGGCTGGTCTTTTTTTGCCGCCGTCCAAGATGCCAACAGTAACAATCAATAATTGATAATTTTCATTATTAATTATGACTGGGACTGAGCCTCAAGGATTCTTAAAACCGATTCGGGGGTTAGGCAAAACCAAGTCTAATCCCCCCTATCCCCTATGGGGAACAGAAGAGATTGTCATCGGGCGCGATCCCAGTTGCCAAATTGCCTTAGATGCTCACCGACATACCATTGTCTCCCGCAAACATGCGGTGATTCGCTGTTCTCCAATGAACGGCGAATGGGAAGTTTGTGACCTAGAGAGCGCCAACGGAACCTATGTGAACCAAACCCTGTTAAGGGGATGTCAGCGCTTAAACCATGGCGATCGCCTCATGTTGGGCATGAAAGGGCCAGAATTTGAAGTAGAACTGCGCTCTGGACATATTGCCGCGACTCCGACTTTGATCTCTAGCTCTAGTGCTTCTCCACCCGTCGCTACCCAGTCCGTTACCCTCACCCAACTGTTTCCCATCTTCTCCACCGGACAAGAATTAACCCGTAAAGCCTATCTAATCCCTGCTAGTTTAACCGCCCTGGTTGCGGTGCTGCTGTTTTTCCTCCGAGTCCCCGAACTGTTTAATCTGGTTCTAGGGGGCTATTTAGCGGCGATCGCCTATACCTATATTTATCAGCTCTGCGGCAAACATAAACCCTGGTGGCTGCTCCTCGGATCGGCTCTCTGGACGCTCCTGCTCGCCATTCCCCTCGTCAAACTACTGGCTCCCCTCTTTTACCAAGGTTTGGCAGGATGGGCAACCGGAGACCAATTTATACCCACCTTAGCCCGTCAAACCCTAGGCACAGGACTCTTAGAAGAGCTGATCAAAGCTGTACCTATCTTCCTGGTTCTCTTGTGGGGTAGATTCCGTTTTATCTCAGCTCGTCAAACTTGGGGCGTGCGAGAACCCCTCGATGGCATTTTAATCGGTACAGCCTCGGCTGTGGGATTTACCTTAATTGAAACCCTAGGCTTGTATGTGCCCTCGCAAATTCAAAGCATTGCCGCCATTTCTGGAGGCGATATGGGACAACTGGCGGGACTACAGTTATTAATCCCTCGCATTTTAGGATCGGTGTCTGGACATTTAGCCTATAGCGGCTACTTCGGCTACTTTATCGGCCTGAGCGTGCTGAAACAAAAGCAACGATGGCAAATTCTGGCCGTGGGTTATAGCACTGCTGCCTTACTACACGGACTCTGGAATACCACGGGAACTTTTGTGGCCTCCCAAGTGTCTCTATTCGCTGGGTTGATCTCTCTAGCGGCCATTGGCATCTTATCCTATGCCTTCTTAGCTGCGGCGATTTTGAAAGCTCGGGCCCTGTCTCCGACGCGATCGCAAAACTTTGCGACTCGAATTAAATAGGCGCTCCCATGACCTAAACTCGATCGCGATAGGCGATCGCATACCGGGCAACAGCTAGGGTTAACCGCGCCTTTTCTAGTTCCGAACAGGATTCCCAATCTAGGCTACTGGCTCTTTGCACCACCCGATCTAAAGCTGTTTTTTCTTCTCCTCCCCGCATGGCATAGGCAAAGGGACGAGCTAAAACCAAAAGATCCTCTACATCCCACTGGGGTAAGCTTTCTTGGACGCAGTGAATCAGCCGATCGGCGATCGAAGCCGAAGAAGCGGTTAATTGTTCTGCTTTAGCTGCAATAGTCGCCAGAACCTCTTGGGGAACCATCTGACTAAACTGGGCTTCTAATTGAGCGTTTAAGTCAGTGACCGCTACTGGCTTGGCTGATTCCCATAACCGATCTAAGTTGTGATAAAATTGGTTACATCCTTCATCCAAATAATCAACTAAGTCAGGGGCGTGAGTTTCCATAGAATTCTCTATTTCCGAGAAATAAGGCTCTGCCTCTAAAGTTAAGGGATTCCACGGATAAAGTCGTTCCTGATTCAAGAAAAGGGTTTCCAGCAGCTCTCTATCTAGGGGAGAACCCGGAGAGGGTACATCTGAATTCATGATTAATTGATCCGTCATAATACTTAAGCAATTCGGCACTTGCATCTCAATAGCACAAGTAACTACAACGGAGCCATTTCCTGTTCCGTAACCAGCGCCTTAAAATTATTCTGGCCCCACAGAAAAAGTGGGTTTTGACATTTTCTCTTGCCTGTTATTTACCATAACGGATCGCTCTCCAGATTGACTGTGATTTCATCCGCTCCGGCGGGAACCCCACTAATACAAGCACAAAGGGTGGAACCTCCGACGATTTCCACTTCGCAAGCATGGCAAGACCCCATTAAACACCCGGTGGGGATGGTCACCCCGGCCCGTCGAGCCACTTCTAACAAGGGTTCGCCCACTTCAGCTTTAACTGTCACCTCATCGGGCAAAAATCGAACGGCGATCGCCTGACTCATCCTCGTCTCCTCCACTGCAAACCCGATCCTTAATCACTAACTGAATGACATCTTAAATTAGACAAGGGTGCGAACATTCAAGTGTTCCGCTACCTGATCGCTAAGAATATCTAAAACCAATTCTCGCTGTTCCCGATAATTGGGAACCCCTGTAGGCAATGCTAACAAACCTCGCTGCTTACGCAACCGATTCAACCACATCCGTCGCCAGGGGCCATTATCAAAAATGCCATGTAAATAGGTTCCCCAAACCGCTTGGTTATGGGTTACCATCCCCAATTGAGCATCATCAAACAAACAATGGTACTCTCCACCAGAAATGGAACTGGTGCGTCCTTGATGAATTTCAAACCCAGTGATGGGTAAACTGTCTTGGGGATAGCGAGAGGTGACCGATCGCTGGCGGGCCACTTTTTTCCCTAAAATCACTGTTTGAATGGGCAACAAATCTAAACCCGGATAGCGTCCCTCTTCCCCTTCTAGACCTTCCGGATCGGCAATCATTTTACCCAACATTTGGAACCCGCCACAAATGCCCAACAGGGTTCCACCACTGGCGGCATAATCCTTTAACTCCTGAGCCATGCCACTTTTTTGCAACACCATCAAATCGGCGATCGTGGTTTTAGAACCGGGAATAATCACCGCATCTGGATATCCCAAGGACTCATGGGGGCTAATATACTTAACCTTCACACTCGCTTCTGAATCCAGGGGATCGAAATCGGTAAAATTGGCAATATGGGGTAAGCGCAGCACGGCGATGTTCAGATCCACTGAACCTTTAGAGCTACCCCCATCCCGTTCAAGTAAACTGAGGGAATCTTCTGCGGGAAAGGCCATATCGAGCCAGGGAATCACCCCTAAAACGGGAATCCCGGTATAGTTTTCTAACCATTCAATGCCTGATTGCAAGAGGGAACGCTGACCGCGAAACTTATTAATCACAATGCCTTTAATTAAGTTGCGCTCTTCCGGTTCGAGTAACTCTAAGGTTCCCACCACATGGGCAAATGCTCCGCCGCGATCGATATCCACCACCAAAACCGTCGAGGCATTTAAGTGTTTAGCCACCCGCATATTGGTTAAATCTCGATGTTTGAGGTTGATTTCTGCCGGACTGCCTGCTCCTTCGCAAACGACCAAATCAAACTCATAGGATAACTGCTCTAGGGATTGGGTAATCGCTTTCCATCCCCGGTCAAAATAGTCTTTGTAGTAATTTTCGGCACTCACTTGCCCCACTGCTTCTCCGAGCAAAATCACTTGGGAGGTCATGTTCCCTTGGGGCTTGAGTAGGATGGGATTCATGGCCACTTGGGGAGGAACGCCAGCGGCCCAAGCTTGTACGGCTTGGGCATAGCCAATTTCTCCCCCAGTGGGGGTGACATAGGCGTTTAAGGCCATATTTTGTCCCTTGAAGGGGGTTAAGTGCCAACCTTGGCGGGCTAAAATCCGACACAAGGCTGTACATAAGAGGGATTTTCCTGCGTGGGAGGTGGTTCCCACTACCATAATTGCTTTCATAGGAGCTTGAGTTGAATGCGGGGTGAGGGATAGTTATCGCAGAAACCAGGGAATGAGTTGATGAAAACGGTTATAGAGACGATCGCCGATGGAGGGAGTCGGAAGGGTTCCGGTTTGCTGTTCCCAATGTTCAATCAGTTGACGACCTAGTGGGGTGAGGCGAAAGCGATCGGTAATCCCTTGTCCGTCTACTTCCCGGCGCAAAATACCCACCTGAATTAACCAGAGGAGGGCATCTTCAGCCGCGATTTCCGTCAGGGGGGTGTGGGTATAATGGGCTGTAAATCCGGCTTGAGAGGCGATCGCCGCCAAGGGAATGCTGCGGCTTTTCAAGTCGATAAACAATTGCAGTTGAAACGGAGAACACCGCAGAGCGAGATCGGCTCGCGTCCAGGTGAGGCGATCGGGTTGAGAAAGGGGAGAAGAGTGAACCGAGGACATATTGACAAAAGTAACAAAGGGTTGAGAGGGAAGGAAAAGTAGATACTTACGCTCACTTTTTCTAATCTAACACGGGGCTTGAGGAGATTGTTGAGGAAATTAGATTAGAGGCGATCGCCTCTAATCTATGTCAAAACTCGCAGCAAGCTATTGTAAAATTACAAAAGTAGTTCTTAACAGTTAACCCCAAAACACTCTCTATGTCTTTATCCGTCGGCACAACCGCCCCAGCATTTACCGCCAAAGATACCAACGGTAATTCGGTTTCCCTCTCTGATTTTTCCGGCAAAACCGTAGTTCTCTATTTCTATCCCAAGGATGATACTCCCGGATGTACCAAAGAAGCGAACAGCTTTAAGGAAGCCTATGGGGAATATCAAGGCAAAGAAATTGTTGTCTTAGGGGTGAGCATGGATGATGAAGCCTCTCACCAGAAGTTTACCGAAAAATATGGCTTAAACTTTCCCCTCTTGGCCGATACCGATGGCGCACTGACCAAAGCTTATGATGTGGAAGGCGGCGGTTATTCCAAGCGCGTGACTTATGTAATTGATGGTTCGGGAAAAATCATCAAAGTCTACGAAGGCGCTAACCTAAATACGGCCACCCATGCCCAAGATATTTTAGCTGAACTCGGTCTTTAATTGACTGCTTGCAGAAGATAAATCCAGTAGGGTCGTGACCGCACTAAAGTAGGGCATTAGTGTAGGGTGGGTTAGGCGGCTAAAACCTAGACTCTGACAGCAATCTCTCAATCCGCCGTAACCCACCATTTTAGGCATTAGGGTGCCCTGCGCTGTCGCTAACGCACCCTACCTATTTCTGGATTGTGTAGCGTTTACCCATTACCCATTACCCATGACCAGCGCGTAGCGCTATACAAATATGCAGTTTATCGATCAAGTTGAAGTACAAGTAAAAGCTGGAGACGGTGGCGATGGCCTAGTGGCCTTCCGTCGGGAAAAGTATGTGCCTGCGGGAGGGCCATCCGGTGGTAATGGGGGTAAAGGGGGATCGGTGATTGTTAGAGCAACAGAGCGATTACAAACCTTATTAGATTTTCGCTACAAACATTTATTTCGAGCTGACAATGGTAAGCGCGGTGGCCCCAATAACCGCACGGGAGCCAATGGCGCAGATCTATTTCTAGAAGTTCCCTGTGGAACCGTAATTACCAACGCCGAAACCGGTGAATGGGTGGGGGATTTAGTAGATAATGAACAAACTTTAGTGATTGCCCAAGGGGGAAAAGGAGGCTTAGGCAATCAGCATTTCTTGAGTAATCGCAATCGGGCCCCGGATTATGCGCTTCCAGGTTTAGAGGGTGAGGAAGGACGGTTTCGGTTTGAGTTGAAACTGTTAGCGGATGTGGGGATTATTGGTTTACCCAATGCGGGCAAATCTACCTTTATTTCGGTGGTTTCTGCCGCGCAACCGAAAATTGCTAATTATCCGTTTACGACTTTAATCCCCAATTTAGGAGTCGTGCGGAAACCGACGGGGGATGGCACGGTATTTGCCGATATTCCAGGGTTAATTGAAGGCGCTGCTGAAGGGATTGGCTTGGGTCATGATTTCCTGCGACATATTGAACGGACGCGGGTCTTATTGCACCTGATTGATGCTACAGAAGCGGATATTTTTGCGGTCTATAATACGATTCAACAGGAGTTAGTGGCCTATGGCAGAGGGTTGGAAAACCGCCCCCAGGTGATTGGGTTAAATAAGATGGATGCAGTGGATCAAAGTGAGGATTGGCAGGCGATCGCCCATTCCCTAGAAGAATACACAGGGTTTCCCGTGTTTCTTTTGTCGGCTGCTACTCAAACCGGTATTCAAGAAATCTTGCAAACTATTTGGCAAATCCTAGACGAGCCACTTCAATCCTTGACAAACAGCATACAGTCTTAACGGATTACCCATAGCCTATTGCCTGTACTTGCGATCGCGCTCTTGAGGAATCGGCCGACGACGGGGGCGCGGTTCCGAGCGCATCGACTGGCGACGTAGGGTTTGGCTGACCTCTAAGAAAACATCGCGACGCAGATAAGGGTAATCACTCACCCACAAGTTAATCTGAGGAAGATAAACATCCGAAATGCGATTAATCCGGCTTAAGTCCGGTTGATTCGACATCACCACCATTTCCGCAATCATACCCACATCAATCGCCCGGTATTGGCGACGGATAGGCACTTGAAAGCGCGTTTCAAAGCCCGTTTCGTCTCCTAATTCCAGATTTAAACGCCGTTCCCGGTTTTCAACAATGACTAAATCACCACTATTGTTAACCGTTTCTTCCGTATTAATTAATTCATCCGTGACAAATACATCTAAGACTTTGCCGCGCCAGAATCCGCTATAGGGAAACTTGCGGTACTTCGCATTCCGGCGACTCGCCCAGAAAATCGGCCCCCATAACCAATAGGTTCCGATGGTAATTCCAATCAAAAATAAGAGTAACTCAAAACTCTCCCCCAAGGCAGTCAGCCGGCCAAAGAAGATCACCAGAGCGCCCAAAACTGAGGCCAGTAACCGTCTGAGGAGGTCGGAAAATTGTCCCCAACAATATTTGTATTGATTCCCCGTCCCAATTAGAGGAATCAGTTGTTCAAACCGGCTGCGATTTAAGGGAATAAGCATAGGGTCTCAAGCTTGTCGAGTTACCAGAGTTTTCCCTATCTTGCCACATTCTTGGGTATTCTCACTGCACGGCGATCGGATTCTGATCTATGATAATCCCAAGTATCAGGGAGTAAAGTTGGCAATGGGATCGAGTCGAGAGAATGAGTCTTCAGGCTCCCAACGGGATGTTTACCGCCAGATTGCTGAAGCTATCCGGGTTTTGAAGCGTAACGATCAAATGCTCCATAACTTAATGTTGATGGAGTTCTGGTCAATTGTCCGTACCATGGACGAACTCAATTCTGGATTCTGGTCTCGGTATATGAAAAACCATCAACAGGTTTCCCAGCAACGCCTTAAACAATGGCAAGCTGAAAAGGAAGCCGCCCAAACACAACGTTCTGCCTCTTTTTCTCGGCCGTCTTCCCCCTTTGAATCAGCAGAAGAAGCCAAACAAGTACAACAAAAAATGTCCGAGCGTATTGCTTTATTTTCTGATATCATTGGAGATGAAATTTCTCCAACACGACGGTCAAGCCGTGAATCTTATGAAGACAATAGTTAAATAAGTGTGAGTCAAAATAAAAATCCTATGATTGAAGAATTTAATGTTGAGAAATTAGCAAACTTGAGCGACGAAGAGCGAGCTAATTGGCAATTTATTGATGTTCGTGAGCCACAAGAACTGGATATGGCGAAGATTGAAGGCTTTGAAGTCTTATCCTTAAGTCAGTTTCGGGAATGGTCAGAGTCCATCCATGCTCGGTTTGACAAGGATAAGCCAACTGTGGTTATGTGCCATCATGGGATGCGATCGCAGCAAATGTGCCAATGGCTCATGGATCAGGGATTTACCGACCTCAAAAACCTATCCGGTGGCATTGATGCCTATTCCCGTTTAGTCGATCGTTCCATTCCCCGATATTAAGTCAATTAAAAATTAAATATAATTCAAAATCCCAGAAGATAAAAAGTGCTAAAGTTCAAGGAGATTGTTCTGTCCACTCACAGAAAGTCCCGATTTATAAAACCTGTCCTATCGGTAATTAGAAAGTGACAATGGACTTTAAGTTTCAATTTGCCATTATCAGTGACTTGCATATTGCCCTGCCCCATACCATTTGGGATCATCCCAAACGCTTTCATCTAGTAGAACTGAGTATTCCTGCTTTAGAATTAGCCCTCGATCATCTCAGTCAATTGGATCTCGATTTTCTTCTCTTACCAGGGGACTTAACCCAACATGGGGAACCAGAGAATCATCAATGGTTAAAAGAGCGTCTTTTCCAATTGCCCTATCCAGTTTATGTCATTCCAGGAAACCATGATATTCCCACCCAGTGGGGAAACGAAACCTCAATTAGTCGCGCTAAGTTTCCCACCTATTATCATCAATTTGGCTATCGTCAGTATCGGCAAACTGATTATACTTGTGAACTCTTACCTGGTGTACGTCTGATTGCGTTAGACTCTAACGAATTCGATCAAGAGGGTCAACAATTAGGCTATGGTTATCTCAATGAATCCCAATTTCAATGGTTAGAGGAACTCTTAACAACCACAACTGAACCGTTACGTTTGGTCATGATTCATCATAATGTAATTGAACATTTACCCGATCAACGCAATCATTGTTTAGGTCAACGGTATATGTTAAAAAATAGCCCGCGTTTAATTCATTTGTTACAGGAATCAGGCATTCATTTAATGTTCACCGGGCATTTGCATGTTCAAGATATTACTCAACAGGATGATTTATACGAAATTACTACCGGATCTTTAGTTAGTTATCCCCATGCATATCGCACTTTAAAAATTGAGTCGTCAGCAGGGGGAAAAACTAGAGTTGAGATTAATTCTCATCAGATTAATACCCTTCCGGGTTGGGACAATTTAGGAGAATTTTCACGGGAGTGGATGGGAGAGCGATCGCACCCTTTTATGATGCGTCTGTTAACTGGAGATCCTTGCAACTTAACGGAAGAGGAAGCCCAGCAATGGGTTAGTTCCTTACGCTATTTTTGGGCAGATATCGCCCAAGGCGATACCCAGTTTAACTTTCCCCATTTTCCCGAACATCTGCGAACCTACTTTGAAAGCTTTAGCGCCCATCCAGATTTAGGGGATAATCACAGGGTAATCGAATTTTGACTGCGTTGGCGTAGGGATTCGCTAGATTGTGAGCAAAGAGTTGCTTCGCTGCTTCGCTTCCGGCAGTGGTGTCATACGGCTGCTGGCGATCGATACAGCGCTTCGCGCTAGGCAAAAGGCAAGAGGCAAAAGTCTTGTTGAAAAAGGTTTTGAGCGTTCAACCCTGTATTCCATAACAGAGCAAAGTGCTGTATGTGGATGGGTTTTACAAGTTCAATAAAAAGTTTCAATCCCTAATAGGGATTTAAGAGGTTTTCAACGCATCAGACTCCATGCCCAATCATCTCCTAGGGGGCGGCTAATGGGTTTCAATCCCTAATAGGGATTTAAGAGGTTTTCAACGTGAGCTAAAAGCGGCCTTAGATCGGGTGGCGATCGCTTGTGTTTCAATCCCTAATAGGGATTTAAGAGGTTTTCAACGTGGAAGCGGTAGCGGCGATCGCTCTCCACAATCCAGTTCTCGTTTCAATCCCTAATAGGGATTTAAGAGGTTTTCAACTGCTGCCTTCTGAGACCCTTGCTCTATTTAGTTTTCAAGGTACATTTCCGACGCACACCCCTAATCTTAGCAGAGGGCGACTGAAAAAACAACCCCAAATCGCTGAAACCCTTGCCCTGTAAGGGCCGACGCGGCTTCAAGAAATCAAATCGCTAGAACCCAGACTAGATAAGGGATAGAGCCATTCGATCGCTAAACCCATTTTCCACACCCCTCCAGCGTCGGAAAACTGGCCTCGAATGCCTACTGAATCGATTGCAGAGATCTAGGTCACAGTCTACTGTGATTAACATCATATTGACAAATATGGCAAGAATTCGTTACATTAGTTTACAAGAAACAAAACAAAAGTTCACACATAGGAGAACAACATGGTTAACTTAGTCATTCTTTCCTTACTCTTCATCGCTGGTTGGGTCGCTGCTTCTGTAATCGGAACTCAAGCCTACTTCATGGGAGAACAAACCAAATCTATCCACGAACGCAACTGGGACTCTGATGGCTTCAACAGCATCGCTAAATCCGTAACCGGTCAAGAAACCGACTACACCAACCGCGTCCCTGGATACAGCTTGGATAGTTATGGCAGCAACAGCCTTGCCAGCTAGTCATCTCGGTAGCGTGAGTACCCTTCCTTCCCGTACTCACCTCAAACTCCCTCACGCTAATTCCTTGTCTGGTGTTAGCGTTTTTCTATCTCTAACTCTTATTAAAAACTGCTGTTACAGCGCTTCGCGCGGTAATGGGTAATGAATGGGTAATAGGTGTTCTTAAAATTCCCTTTAATTCACCAAACTCCCATAAGCAGCATCATTGCTCTGTTTAACTACCTCATCATAAAGCTGCTCCACCTGAGAAATATTATGATTCAGGGTATAACGCTCTAGTACCCGTTGCCGTGCTTTTTGTCCCAGCATGACACTTAATTCGGGATGGTCTCGGAACAAAGGCAGCAAGGTTTGTAACTCCGTGGTGACCCGATTGGCATTTAAGATTACCCCGGCTCCCTTTTCCAACACTTCACCATCTGCGCCCACATCCGTTGCCATGCAAGCGGTTCCGCAGGCCATGGACTCCAAAAGAGACAAGGATAACCCCTCTACAAAAGAAGGTAAAATAAATACATCTGTTCCTCGTAAAATTTCGATGCGGCGCTGCTCATCGGCAATAAAGCCCAACCAAATCACCCCCTGTTCTCGGCCATAGGAGGCTTGTAGGGCACTTTTCAGGGGGCCAGTGCCGACGATCGCCAATTTGCACCCCAACCCCAAATCTGCCATCTTCCAAGCCTTCAGCAACGACTCCACATTTTTCTCGATCGCAATCCGTCCCTGATACAAAAACAACCGCTCCGCCTGCAAATCCTGCTTAATCAAAGACGGGCCGGGGGAATATTTGAGCGCATCCACCCCATTAGGAATCACCACCACCTTCGCTTCCGGAACCCCCAGTTTAATCAAAATCTCGCGCTGAATCTGGGAAAAGACGATGGTTTTATCATAATTAGCCAAACAAGGAGCATAGAGCTGATAGGTCAGTTGTTGAGTTCCCGAAGAAAAATTGCGTAACTTGCGGTCAAAGGCCGGATGAAAGGTGGCCACCAAAGGTAAATCCAAATCTTGGCAAATTTCCGGCAGCAGAAAATCTAGGGGAGACAGGGTTAAGGACGCATGAACCAGATCCGGTTGCAGAGAATGGAGCGATCGCGCTAAAACCTTAGACGAACTCAACGTGGGAATCGTGTAAATCGTCGATTTATACAAACAGGGAATCGGCACTTCTGGACAATCCGGCCATCCTTCCGGGGAAGCTTGATCGCCATTAGATAACAATTCTGCCCCCCCATCCTCCGAGGCAAAATGAAAAAAGCTCACCTGATGGCCGCGATCGAGCAACGCATTAGTCACCTCACGGGAATAAGTGACATTACCACAGAACGGAGATTTTTTACCAAGCCAAGCGATATGCATTCAATTGCCAAGAAAGGGAATATTATCGTCTTTCGTGTTCTCAAGAGGGAGTATCGATCCGCCGAACCCCCCTTAAAAAAGCGGGGCTGTAAAAGTCCCCCTCTTTCCAAGGGATTTAGGGGGATCGAGATGCACCGCATAGCAGAGCAAACTGGTGTATAGCGTTTTTATTTGAGACGTACACTTGGAATGCCCTCTCCCTAAATCCCTCTCCCAAGGGGGAGAGGGACTTCTGCTCCCCTTCTCCTCTGGGAGAAGCACCGCCCTGAGCGGAGCCGAAGGGGGGTTGGGGGATGAGGGCAACCTTTCATAACTCATTTAAAAATGCCGCATTCCGCCAACGATGCCCAGCATTATCGGGTAGGAGACGATCGCCCTGTATCCCGATCTCCTGTACGGGAAATATACCAGGTTGAGACTCCCCCTGCGAAGACCACAGCCCCTAAACCCAGTAAAACCGATTGAATTCCTAGCCATGCTTCCGCCACACTCACCAAAGCCAGAGGGAAACTCAAGGCAATATTAATCGCATTATTTTGCAAGCCGAACACCTTGCCTCGCATGGCTTCCGGCGTTTGGGATTGGATCGTAGTTTGCATGGGAATACCAATAAACGCAGCCGATGCACCCAACAACCCAATCCAAAATAGAGACCATCCCAAAGATTGAACCGTAAACGACAAACCCAACAGCGATCCCCCCATCCCCATCGATCCGATCAGACTCAATTGGGCATTAGAAGCCCAACGATGGCCAAATTCTCCCACCACCGCCGCACTAATGCCCAGACCTACACCACCCATAGCCAATAAAAAGCCAAATTGGGACGGTTCCAAATTGGGAATAATTTCCGCAATTCGCACCGCTAACACGGCTAAAGCGGCAAAAATACAGGAGAGAATAATCAGTTGTAAAATCGCATTCCGCACCCGATGGCGATCGCCCAAAAACTGCAATCCATCCCGCAGATCCTGCAAAACATGGGGATGTTCGTGGTCTGGGGGATAGGTATTTTCTTTTGTATTCACCACCAATAAAATCACCCCTGCCAGCAGATAACCCCCTCCCACCAGGACTTCTTTACCCAGGTCACTATTGCCCAAAATCGGGCTAATCAGGTGGCTGGCCAGGTCTAGAAGCGGGTCTCCGAGAGCAAATCCCAAAATAATCGAGGCCATCATCGTCGAAGTGTAGAGAGAATTGGCCGGCAACAGCAGATTGCGCTTGACAATTAGGGGGATAATAGATTGTTCAGCCGGAGCAAAGAATTGGGTTAGGGTAGAAACCGCGAAGGTAATGGCGAGGAGCAAGGCAAACCCTAGGGGAATATCGATCGCCAAATCAATTCCTGTAGACAGATTCAGAAACAGGGGAATCGTGAGGACAAAGGCTCCCCGGAGCAGGTTAGTGAGAACCAAGACCGATTTTTTCGGCCAGCGATCCACAAATACCCCCGCCAAGGAGCCAAACAGCACCGCCGGAATGGTAAAGGCAATCATGATCGCCGATACCCAACCGCTAATGGTTTGTCCCTGGTGTTCAAAGCGGCTGCTAATAATGGCAATCATTAACACCAGATAGACTTTATCGGCTAACTGGGAAAACACTTGACCGCTCCACAGGGTGAGGAAATTGCGGTTCTTTAGCACTGCACCCAGACTCGGAGAGGAGGGCGCAGGGTTGGAAGTCGGGGTTTTAGGAGTTGTTTCTACATCAGTTTGGGATAAGGACATAGGTAATGGGGAATGGGGAATAGGGAATGGGGAATAGGGAATGGGGAATAGGGAATGGGGAATAGGCAAGAGGTTATTCTCCCCATCCCCCTCGCCCTGAGCGAAGTCGAAGGGCATCTCCCCTACAGAGAGAGCAAAGCGCTGTATCTTCAGGGGGGGTTTGGCAAGTTGGCTAGGCAGGGTTCTAGGAGGGTTGCGGCTCGGATCGGGCGATCGAAATGGTATTGGGCATAGGCACGTAGGAGGTGTTCTAGGGAGGGCCAGAAGTTGTCCGTTCCTTGTTCTAGTTTAGGGAGTTCTGGCCCCGCTAGATGCTGGAGTGTCCATAATTGGCTGGCGTTAAGGGAAAAGGCTTGGGGTTGGGGGGATTTTCTGGGTGAGTTTTGTATCTGATAGCTGGCTCCAGATTCCTGCATCTGAAAGGCTTGTGGCGATTTTTCCGGGCTGACAATGCCACCGGAAGCCAGGTTAAATTGGATTTGCCACTGGGGATCTTGGAAATTTGGCGCGATCGCCTTTCCCGTTCTACAACAATTTTGCACTTGGGGCGCAATTCCCGCCAGAGCCAGCAGGTGAAAGATACCTTGGATCAGATGGGGTAAAGTGAGGCTCAGATCGCTGGTTTCCAGGCGATCGAGATGGAGCAGCAGCAAGTCGTAGAGGTCAGTTTGGGGGCGATCGCTCAAGGCTTGGCAGAGGACTAACTCAGCTAAATATTGACTGGCTGTGAGTTTAAGTAAATGCTGACTTAAACCCGGATAAGATTGAATCGTTTGCGCTTGAATAATTTTATCAAGCGATCGCCCCTTCACCACCAACAACTCATTCACCACAAACAACCCACTGCGCCCCCCCAAACTCGACTTCGCTTTTCGCGCTCCAGGGGCGATCGCCCGAATCAGTCCAAATTCGGCCGTTAAAACCGTTAACAGGCGATCGGATTCTCCCATAGGCATCCCCTTCAAATTAATACCCGTCGCCTTATACGTTTGGCTCATAATATCAATTAAAAATTAGAAATTAAAAATTAAAAATGGGTTGGTGGGCTGTTGTTCACTCTCCCCATCCCCCCATCTCCCCATCTCCCTATCCCCCATTACCCATTACCATCTCCCGCTCCTCTATGAGCATCATCCCCCGCGAAGTCCCCAACCGGGTTGCTCCAGCCTCAATTAAGGCATAAGCTTGCTCTAAATTGCGAATCCCACCAGCAGCCTTAATTCCCACATTCCCCCGGCTCACAGACTTCAACAGCTTCACATCCTCCACCGTTGCCCCCCCTTGCCAACCCGTACTCGTTTTCAAGAACGCCACCCCCGCATCCAAACACAGTTCAGCCGCTAATCGTTTTTCCGCATCCGTCAACACCGTCATTTCCAAAATCGCCTTCACCGTTTGCCCCGTTTCCTCACAAATTTGGGCCATTTCCCGATGCACCTCTTCCGTTTTTCCCGCCTTCAGTAAGCCAATATTCATCACCACATCTAACTCTACAGCTCCATGTTCCACCGCTTCCTGCGCTTCATAGAGCTTCACCCCTGGAGTCGTTGCACCCGTCGGAAAGCCAATCACCGTACAGACTTTCGTCGATTTTCCCTGCAAAATATCCGCCGTTTGCCGCACATAAACCGGAGGCACGCAAACCGTAGGAAACCTCATCGCCATAGCCTGTTCGCACCATTGTTGCACCTGCTCCGGTGTTGCGGTGGGGTGCAACAGAGAATGTTCGATATAGTCAGCAATATCAATATCTGAATAGTCTGAATAGTCTAAAGCCATAATCCCTAGTGAGCCTTGATTTGGGTTATCCTCTATTTTTCCGGATCGAGGGGACACAAGGCAACCGGATGGGGATGGGGAGATGGAGAGATACAGCATTTTGTTCTGTTATATCAAGTCCGGTTTCCGCAAGCGGACATGAAAATTGGAAAAGAGAAGCGGGCAAGATGCCCGCACTCCTCGAATTCTTTGATATGACTGGAGTGGGAGCATCTTGCTCCCTGGATTTTTAATTAGGGTATTTCCGCTTCGCGGACATGAATAAGCGAACTTGATATAAAGCGCGAATGGAGCGGAGTGGAACGAAGCAATCTCAGCAATATCGCGAGATTTGGCGATTGCTTCCCGGAGGTCGCAATGACAACTGTTTAACCAGATATGATATTACCCATTACCTATTACTCATGACAAGGAAGGGAAATCACAAATTCTGTGCCTTGTCCCAATTCTGAAGAACAGGTAATTGTGCCACCATGTTTTTCTTTGATAATCTCACAGGCGATCGCCATCCCCAAACCCGTTCCTTTCCCCACTTTTTTTGTTGTAAATCCCTGCTCAAATATCTTTTCTTTCACCGATTCTGGTATTCCCATCCCATTATCCATAATTTTAATCCTTACATTCTTTTTGTCTTCACTGATTTCTGTAAAAATAGTAATACAATTATGGTTTTCTTCCAGTTCTTCAAACGTTTTTGATTGACTCTTTTCATCGAGAGTGTCGATCGCATTGGCCAATATATTCATAAAAACTTGATTGATCTGACCCGGATAGCATTTGATTTCTGGAAGATCGCCATAATTTTTGACGACTTCAATAGCAGGGCGGTTATCATTGGCTTTGAGGCGATATTTTAAGATTAGTAAGGTACTCTCAAGTCCTTCATGCAAATTGAACTCAGTTTTGACCTCTGTATCACTACGGGAAAAGGTTCGCAAAGAGGTACTAATATTAGCAATTCGTTTCAATCCTTTTTGCATGGAGGCAATATTTTTAGGAACATCCTCCAGCAAAAAATCGAGATCTACCTCTTGAATCGTTTCTGCCAGTTGAGGACTCGGTTCATGACATTCTTGGCGATAGCCTTTGAGAACCTCCGTCAGATCGAGAAAACATTCTTCCAGCATGGAGAGATTGCCACCAATAAACCCCAAGGGATTATTAATTTCATGAGCAACCCCAGCGACAAGATTCCCCAAGGTGGCCATTTTTTCCTGTTGAACCAATTGCATGTGCGACGATCGCAGTTCCTCCAGCGCTCGGCTTAAATCAGCCGTGCGACGCTGGACTTGTTCCTCTAGTTGTGCCATGAAGTTTCGCAACTGTAAATGGGTTTTCACCCGCGCCAGCATTTCCACTTCGCGAAAGGGTTTGGTAATGTAATCAACCGCTCCAAGGGCAAATCCTTTGCGAATACTCTCATCATCGGATAGGGCGGTCAGAAAAATGATGGGAATACTGGCTGTATCGGGGTTTTCCTTGATTTTTCGACAGGTTTCAAAACCATCGATACCCGGCATCTGAATGTCGAGGAGAATCAGATCGGGTATATAGTTTTGTAGGCGCTTGAGGGCACGCTCGCCACTGGTAACCGTCGCCACAATATAGCCCACAGGAGATAAGACATCGGCGACTACACGCAAATTTGCGGGTGTATCGTCAATAGCTAAAATTTCGGCTTTATTGTCCATGAGACTCTCCTTCGCTCAGATGTTGTTGTAGGATACCTTCAATTTCCTCCGTTGCAAATTGGTTGGCCAGATCGAGTAAGGGTTGCGTAAAAGGAATATAGGTTGAATCTTGCCGAGCCAGTTCTTCTAAGGACTCAGATAAATCTTTAACCCGATCTTGTTGGGCCAAATCCAATAGGGTGGTGAGGATAGAAGGTGCTGGCAGAACCATAGGCATTGGAGTTGATTTCGAGAGCGTCTGGCTATCCCCTGGGTGTTCATAAATCCATTGCAACTCTAAGCATTCGGAGATGGCTGCTAACAGCTCTCGTGCATCGATGGGTTTGCTGATGAAGTAATCCCCACCGACATCGATCGCTTGATATCGATCCATTTGGGTGACGGATGCGGAAGAGACAATCACTTTGTGATGCTGCAATTCCTGGGAACTCCGGATCTGGTTAAGGAACTCAAAACCATCCATCACCGGCATAACGAGGTCAGTGACGACTAAATCGGGTTTGTCTTCCCGCAGTTTTTCTAAGCCTTCGCGACCGTTTTTGGCTTCGAGGGTCTTAAAGCCCAAGGGGGCAAGTAAATTTGAGACAACGGCGCGGTTTTCCCAGTGATCGTCCACGATCAGAACGGTACGCCGATCGCCCTCGCGGTCACTGAGCGGAGTCGAAGTGCGGTCACTGAGCGGAGTCGAAGTGCGGTCACTGAGCGGAGTCGAAGTGTAGCCAATAATGCGATCGCTCCCTTGCAAACCCATCTGTTGTGCCACCCAATCGGTCGCGAGGGGCAAACTAACGGAGAAGGAAAATGTGCTTCCTTGACCTAATTGGCTGGTGACTTCAATTTGGCTGCCCATTAATCCGACAATTTGCTGGGAAATTGCCAGTCCTAACCCAGTTCCTTCCGATTGTTTGCGGCGATCGCCCACTTGTTCAAAGGCTTGAAAGAGTTTGCCCAAATCGGCTGTGGCAATGCCAACTCCTGTATCAATGACTTGGAAAAACAGGGTGACAGTAGTTTCGGACTCGTCTACCACATCGATTTGTAGCTTCACAGAACCGCGATCCCCCCTAACCCCCCTTTCTAAGGGGGGAACCGGATCGGTAAACTTAATGGCATTGCCCAACAGGTTAATTAACACCTGTCGCAGCCGCTTTTCATCAGTTTTCACTCCGTCAGGCAGGCGAGAGGTGGGCTGATAAATGAAGTCAATCCCTTTTTGCTCGGCTTTAATTCTGCACATTTCCACCACACTTTGCAGGAGGGAGGGCAAATGAACAGCAGTGGGATTCAACTCCAGTTTGCGAGCTTCGATTTTGGAGAGATCCAAGACATCATTAATCAACGTCACCAAATGAGAGCCGCATTGGTAAATGGTATTCACTCCCTTGCCGTCTGCTTCTGAGAGCGTTTTAGAGCGTCCTAAAATTTGGGCGTAGCCGAGAATGCCGTTGAGGGGAGTTCTCAATTCGTGGCTCATGTTGGCTAAAAATTCGCTTTTGGCTTGGTTGGCGTTGTCGGCAGCTTCTTTAGCGACTTCTAATTCTAAGGTGCGATCGCGCACTTTTTCTTCTAGGGTATCGATCGCCGATCGCAACTGTGCAGTCATGGTATTAAAAGCACGAGCCAATTGGCCGATTTCATTGGCTGATTCCAGGTCTGCACGGGCACTTAAATTACCGTCAGCGATTTGTTTGGCGGTCTCGGTCAAGCGTTGAATGGGAGAAGCAATCACATTGGCCATGCCAAATCCTACGGCAATAGCAGCAACTGTTGTCCCCAAAGCCAGCAGGAGGTTATGGCGGGTTTGAATATCGATGGGTTGCAGAAAAACGGATTTCGGACGCAAATAAGCGATCTTCCAAGGTTGGATGTGGCTGAGTTGGATCGCGCCTGCATATTCTATTTGCTGCTGTTGAGAAAGAATGGTATTGAAGTAGGGGCGATCGGGGTTAAAATTAGCGGCAAGTTGGTCAAAATCCCTCAGTTGAGTGGCGTTATCCTCCGTAAGGTCAGCAGGCAAGCGATAAATAGCCTGTAACTCCTCAATGGTTTCCGGTTCGGGAGGTGCGAGAAATTGAAACAAAACCTCTTGGGGCAGATTGCCATCATCTCGATAGCCTTGGGCCAAGCGCAAATTATACTCGTCGAGCAGAATGGGAAAGGACAAGAAACCGGCTAAATTATTACTTTCGAGGATGAGATATTGGAGTTTAGCGGCGCTATACTGACTGCGTAGTACGCCCACAACTTCTCCCGTTTGGCGATCGCGGATGGATTGGCTGAAATATAAATAGGGCTTGCCGTCAGAAAACTCCACCTGGGATACAAAAGGCTCTCCCGTTTCTAGGGCAATTTGGAAATAATCGCGATCAGACTCATCTTGTCCCATCTGAGGGCTATAGGTATCCAGGATATTCTTGCCATTGGTATCCAGCAGAGCCGAGGAAACTAAAAAAACCTTATCTTTAGCCAGCAAGCTATTGAGTGTACCCCGTGCCTGCTCTTCAACTTCAGCAAAAGAGCTGGGGGTAGCTTGCAGATAGGCGACCAGGGGGTCTTGTTGCGCTTCAGTAACAATCACCGTTAAATTGACGCGAATAAAAGCATCAAGGGTGGTAGCTGTTTGGGATGCGGCGGCATCAAGGGATTGATTGGCCGATTCAATCAAGGCTGTCCGAGTCGTGTAGTAATTCCACCAAGCGAAACTCACTAGGGGAGTCAGGGCAATGAAGCAAAATACGCCTAAGAGTTGATGGCGCAAGCTGTAATGATTAAAGAAACGCTCAATTCGTGAGCCAATATTCCCAGGGGTAGCTTTCATGGTCTTGTGTTAAAGAGTTTCTGTTGCTCTGGCGGCGGCTTCTGCCATATGATTCAATGTGGTTTTGATACTCTGTTGGTCTGTCATCAGTTTGCCCAGCTCTACAGGGAAGCGATCAAAACCCAACTCAACCCAATTGGGATGGTGGGGTTCCGTTCCCATGCGATTTTCAATGGCATCAAGGGTGACATCAAAATAATTGGTAACTTCGGGATTGTCTCCAAACCCAACTCGCAATCGAGGATCGCTGTAGGTACTGCGGCGAACGCTATTGGTTTTAGCCATAATCGCCGTGCGGGTGAGAATATCGGCACTGGTGAGCCATTGCAAAAATACCCAGGCTGCATCTTTATTTTTGCTGTAACGAGACAGGGCCAAACTGCTGCCCCCTTGATTGCTAATTCCTGGAACTTCTCCAAAGCTGCATTCACTCTTTGGACGCAGGAGAATTTCTTGGGGACAAGGAGCAACGGCTACTCTTCCAGAAATTTGGGAGCCAGGTGAACCTTCAAACCAGGGAAACCTTTCTCCCCAAGAGATAAACAGGGCGGCGCGACCTTGGCGAAAAGCTTCTGCTTCCCCATCCCAGTCCCAGGTTATGGCTTCGGGGGGAGCGTATTGCCGTTGAGCCAGCATATATTCTAGGGCGGCGATCGCGCGATCGTCATTAATGGCTGGCTCTCCATTAGCATCATAAGTCGATCCACCATGTGCCCACAACCAAGCCGTCATATTACAAAACAAGCTGTAATGCTCTAGCTTCCACTGGCCGACTGTTCCATAGACTTGCGGGGCTTTGGCTTGGGTAATTGCTTGCATCGTTCCCAAGTAGTCTGCCATGGTTGTCGGCACAGATAACCCCCATTCCTCCAGAATATCTGGGCGATAAAACATGATAAATATGGGGATATCGTAGGGGATGGCGGCCAACTGTCCTTGATAAGAGGAAACATGGGCAACTAAAGAGGGGAAAAAATCCTCAAAGTTGTAGTTGGGATATCGCAGGTTGCTGTTTTCCAGCAGTTCTTTGGGATTGACCCCAACTTCAAGAAAGCGACCAATCCAAGCCTGATCCCAATACATGATGTCATAGGTTCCGGCTTCTCTGGCGATGTCTTGTTCAATTCGCCCTAAAACGCGATGGAGGGGGAGTAGATCCCATTTCACGTCGATTCCGGTTAGGGGAGTGAATTCGGTTTGCGTTAATTGGCGAGCGACTCTCACACCCGGTACATCTTCTATCACCAATCGTAGAGTCGTGCCGGAAAAGGTGTTTCCGACATCTTTAAAAAAGTGATAGGCATCGGTTCCCACAACACTGGCGGATTGGGAACCGCGAGTGGCTTCCAGGGATAATTGAGCGGAAGAGGATGGGGATAAATGGCGACAGGCATTCAATGCAGATGTGGCACTCCATCCCAGTGCGGCTGAAGTTCCCCACCGCAGTATTTCTCGTCTTTTCATGGTTGAATTCTCTTGATCGAGAGGTAGTCAAACGGTTATTCTCTGTAAAAGAATTTGCTGGCTATTGAGATCATTTTAGCCTGTGTCAAACCGTTAACTCGACAAACGTTACCCTCACTGATATTTTCCTTCACTGCTATGATCCTGGCGATCCCCCCTAATCTGAACTTCTTATATAGCTAGTCTAAATGAATTGTGCAACAGGAAATGCCCTCTCCCTATATCCCTCTCCCAAGGGGGTAGGGGGATGAGGGGCAGCCATTACATCACTCATTTAGGTTTGCTATATGACATAAGTTTTTAATCTTGAATGACAGCGCTTGGCTCTTCAGTTTCCACACTACCCCAAGGTAATTTACACAAAATGCGACTGGTTTGTGCGGACGCTTCAGGGGAGGGAACTTGGAGTAACTCTAGGCTGCCGTTCATCAGTTCTAAGAGCAGTTGATTGGCCATGAGGGTGAGTCCTGGGGAGGGTGAACCATTCCAATCTAATTCTGGGGAAGGGGGAGTGTTGAGTAGATCAATGGGTTCTTGCCAGCAGTCGGGGGAGCGTTGGTCTTCGAGATAGAGATAAACTTGTTGGGTTTCGGGAACAGCGTCGGCATGAAGGTGAATAGAGCCTTCGCTCATGTGGGATATGGCACTATCAACTAAACTGGTTAAGACTTGTCTAAGGCGACGTAAATCGGCTTGGACGTAAATTTCGGGGTCAGGCATGACAATATCCAGGTGTAAATTGCGATTGGCTGCCTGTAAATAGGTTAAATCATAGATGTCTTGAAAGACTTCGGTTAAGGGAATGGTTTCGATTTCCATGACATCGGTTCCTTGCTCGGTTTTGGAAATGATCACCATTTCATCAATGAGCTTAATTAATTTGAGGGCAGAATCATGAGCTTTGGCGATAAATTCTCGTTCTTCTTCTGGGGAGTCACAGAGGTCATTGAGAATCAGTTGATGCATTCCGATCAGGCCGTTGAGGGGCGATCGCAGTTCATGGGAAATTCTGCCTAAAAATCCTTGCTTGAACTTGGCCATATCCGTTGCCATGTGATAAGCCAATTTAAGCTGTTGCATGTCATCCGCATCGGATGAGGAAGCAGAATAATTACGGTTCATCTTTGTTTTCCTTGAGCGTTTCCGATTCTTCCACAGGGCCCGACCAGCACTGAGTCCCCCCATCCCCACGATCAGCCCCGATGTAAACTCTAACCAATTCCCCAAAGCCATGGTAGTGCGTGAATCCCCAATTGATGTTGTGTTTATTCTAGTGCCCTGATTGACATCCAATTTTAATTTTTAATTGATCTGAACGGCTCCTTGTCTTAAAATTTCCCAGTCGTTCCCTGTCCAACGGGCAACGGTTGAGGGAATACCACTGGCTGAGGTTTCGGGGTTAAACTCATGGGAGTTCAGGGTTAGCACTTGGGGGAATTGGGCGGCAATTTCGGCTAGGGTTTCTAGGGGAGGATGGCCGGAGCGGTTGGCGCTGGTGGTGGCTAGGGGGCCGGTTTGAGCGAGAAGGGTTTGGGCGATCGCACAATTGGGTATCCTCAAACCAATACTGGTGGGATTTTGCGGGTTCAGTTCTTTAGGTACGGCCGCAGATGCGGGTAAAACGAGAGTGAGCATTCCCGGCCAATATTGGGCGGCTACCTGTTGCCAAATTTGCTCTTCTTCTGGAGTTCCTTGGCAAAAGGGCCAGAGGTCTTCTGGAGCAGCTCCCATCAGGATCAGGGGTTTGTCTAAACTGCGGTTTTTGGCCGCAAAAATTAGGGGGGCGCACTGGGGAAGGGCGGCTAAAGCGGGTACGGTATCCGTGGGGAAGCTCACCAATTGACCGGCTTTGGCTCCCGCAATTACTTCCTGGAGGGAAACTTGGCTCATGGGGACTCGTTCTCTTCTTCCTCGTCGGTTTCTTCCTCGGTTTCACTAGAGGAGGGGGGTAAGATTTGCTCTGGGGTGATTAGGCGATCGTCTTTGATAATGGCGATAATCATTTGGATAGACTCGATTACCCCAGAGGTTTCTACAAATTGTTGATGCTCGGTGACCGAGTTGGCTAATCTGGTGAGAATTTTACTAAAGGATTTATCTTTTGCCTGGGCGGTCTGTTCTTCGGTCAGTTTTTGCCCTTTTTCGGCGGCTTCTAAAATCGGTAAAAGGGGTGTGGCTTCTTGGATGGCTTGCCCGCGATTAATCAGTAAATCGATCAGGGTCACCACATCTCTAGCCGCTTTTTGTAGGGGTAATTCTTCCTCTATAGCGGCGCTAGATGAGTCTATGGCAGGCCCAGAGGCTCCAGGGGCAAAAAGAACATTTTCTAGGGATAACCCATCGGGAAAGCCCTCTATTTGCCCTTCTTGCCACAATTCGATCGCCTTGTCTAAGGCTCTTTGGCGGTTGCCTTCGGTGTTGCGACGACCTTCTACGGCGATTAGGGTTCCTTTTTGGTCTTCGGGGGGAACACTGAGGTCATCGACGATCAGATAATTAACTGTTGCTTTTTTACGACCCATGGAGTTTATAGCAGATGAAAAGCGCTATCCCAGTTTACCGTATGGGTGACAAAGGTGACTTGGGGGGAACAAGGAGGAGGGGCGATCGCCTGGACTGATAAAATGAATCCATCAACCTAATCTTCAGTGTCTGGGATGAATGATTCTGCCGCCTTTTATCTTTATGGTATTTTTCCCTCTCCAGGGCCGCAACACTTAGATGGGGTGGGATTGGATAAACAACCCATTTATGCTCACCAGGTGGATGGTTTTACATTTGTGTACTCGGAGGCCAAGCAAAACCGCTATTTGGCCAGTCGTCGGAATCTGTTGTCCCACGAACGGGTGTTAGAAGAGGCGATGCAAGCGGGATATCGCACGGTTTTACCTCTGCAATTTGGATTAACAGTGGAGAATTGGCAAGAGGTGCAAGCGCTGCTGATTGAGCCGTATCGAGACCAGTTAACGGCGTTATTCCAAAAGCTCAAGGGCCATCGAGAGGTCAGTGTTAAGGTATTGTGGGAGATGGAGAACGAACTACACCAGGTTTTAGAGGAAAATGAGCAATTAAAGGAAAAGCGCGATCGCCTGGAAGGACAACCCTTAGCCATGGATCAGGTGATTGGCATCGGTCAAGCGCTGGAGCAAGCCTTACAGCGTCGCCAGGATGAGATTATTGGCGAATTTCAACAGGTGCTGAATCCTCTGGCGATCGAAGTGATTGAAAATGACACCCTCACCGATGCCATGATTTACAATACTGCCTATCTCATTCCTTGGGATGATGAACCCAAATTCTCACAGCAAGTCGAGCATTTAGATCTCCATTTTGAAGGCCGTTTACGGATTCGATATAATAACTTTACCGCTCCATTCAATTTTGCCAAATTAGAGGATTAATCCCAGGGATTTAAGCATGATTATAAAATTACTCACCCTACCCGTTCTTGGCCCCATTGAAGGGATGCTGTGGATTGGCGAACAAGTCCTAGAACATGCCAATGCCGAGTTAAATGACAAGGAAGATTTGAACAAGCAATTGCTCACCCTTCAGTTAGCCTTTGATATGGGGGACATTTCCGAAGAAGAATTTGAAGAACAAGAAGAAGCACTGTTACTAGCCATTCAGGAGTTAGAAGAAGAGGATAATGAATAATGAACAATTAACAATTAACAATGAATAATTAACAATAGCTAGTCTAAATGAGTTGTGCAATTGGAAATGCCCTCTCCCTATATCCCTCTCCCACTGGGAGAGGGACTTTACCCCCTTCTCCCTTCGACTTCGCTCAGGGCAGCGCCTGCGGGAGAAGGGGGCAGGGGGATGAGGGGCAGCCATTACACA